>NZ_JBVIHJ010000005.1:258902-449091 GCF_055570355.1 Streptomyces sp. NPDC031225
CGGGGGATTCCCTCGCCAGGAAAGCGACACCCCCCCCCCCCCCCCCCCCCCCCCCCCCCCCCCCCCCCCCCCCCCCCCCCCCCCCCCCCCCCCCCCCCCCCCCCCCACCACCGGTGGGTTCTGATCGGTCAGTTCTTCTTCTTGCGGACGGTCGTCTTGCTGGTCAGGGTCCAGGTCTGGGACTTCACCGTGTGGCGCTTCTTGTCCTGGGCCTTGACGTTGACCTTGAACCGGGTGCCGTCCGGCAGGGGCGAGGAGAGGTGGACGGACACCTTGTGGGTGGCCCGGTTGTAGGAGGTGACGGCCGTGACGTGGAGCTTCTTGGCGGCCTTGGAACCGCTCACGATGGTCACGGTCGCCGTGACGGACGACAGCTTGGTCGAGGCGGGCAGGGTGGTGACGAGGGGGCTCGTCGCGTCGGCGGTGTGCGCCAGCGAGGACGCGGTCACCTCCGAGGCGTTGGCCGTCGCCAGGGACGCGCTCGGGTCGTCGGCGGTGAAGACGGGGCCGACCCAGTAGTTCGCGGATCCGTAGGAACCGTTGGGGAAGGCCGCCGTGCTGCCGTACCGGTAGAGCCCGTTGTGGTGCGCGCTCGTGTCGGCCGTGGCCGTCAGCGGATAGGACTGGTGGGCCGCCGTGAAGTAGCCGCCGTCCACCGCGTAGTTGCCGTTCGGCGCGTGGTAGGAGGCGACGTAGCCGGTGTCGGCGGTGACGGCCACCGGGGTGGCGAACGTCATCGTCTGCCAGCCGGAGGCCGACTCGGTGGTGAAGGTGCCGGTCGCAAGCAGCGTGCCGTCGTCGGACCACAGGCTGCCGGTGTGGGTGCCCGTGTTGGTCGCGCCCTTGTAGAACGTGACGCCGGTGATCCAGCCGTCCGCGGAGGACGTGAACCGGGTGCCCAGTTCGACCGAGTTGCCGTCACCGGTCACGGCGGCGGTGGCCGGCGTGGCGGAGGAGTTCCACAGCGTGCAGGGGCAGGTGACCGCCGGCGGCTGGGAACTGGTGGTGAAGCTCCAGGTCACCGGGGCCGCCATGGCGTTGCCCCACAGGTCGGAGGCCTGCACGGACGCGGTGTACGTGGTGTGCAGCGCCAGTTCGGTGGACGGGGTGAAGGTCGCCTTGTTCGACGCGGGAAGGGTCTTGGTTCCCGGCACGGTGTTGCCGTCCGGGTCCTTCACGGTGAACGACAGGCTGTCGGCGTCGATGGCGTGGTCGAAGACCGCGGACACCGGTGCCGTGATCGATGTGCCGGTGGCCCCGGACGTCGGTGAGGTGGAGGTGACGGCGGGCGGGGTCGTGCTGGCCGTCGAGGTGTCCAGCACCACGTCCACCCAGTAGTTGCTGCCCGAGGACTCCGAGTTGGGGAAGGCGCTCGTGGAGCTGTAGCGGAAGACGCCGTTGCCGCCGTCGGTGCCGGACTGGAGCCCGGTGAGCGGGGCGAGGCCCGCGGCCTTGCCGGAGAAGTAGCCGCCGTCGTAGGAGTATCCGCCGTTGGGGGCGAAGTACGAGGCGACATAAGTGGTGTTGGCCTTGACCGTCACCGGGGTGGAGAAGTTCAGCTGCTGCCAGCCGGAGGCCGACTCGCTGGTGAAGGTACCGGTGGCCAGGCGGGTCCCGGAGGCGCTCCACAGGCTGCCGGTGTGGGTACCGGTGTTGGCGGCCGACTTGTAGAAGCGGACGCCGGTGACCGAACCGGCCACCGTGGTACGGAACTTGACGCCGAGCTCCAGCGAGCTGCCGTCACCCCCGTTGACGGTGCCGGGGACGGCCGAGGCCGGCCAGATGGTGCAGGGGCAGGCCTGCGGGCCGACGGTCAGGGGCAGGGTGGTGGTGGCGCCGATGTTGACGCTGTCGTCCACCGCGCGGACCTTGACCGACGCCGAGCCCGGGGTCGTCGGGGTCCAGGTGTAGGTCCAGGAGCTGAGACCGGTCGCGGCGTTCCAGGTGGATCCGCCGTCCGTGGAGACCTCCACGCGGGCCACCACGCCGCCCGAGTCGGAGGCGGTGCCCTTGATGGTGACGGGCTTCAGCGCGGGGACGGTGGCTCCGGAGGCCGGGCTCGTCACGGTGACGGCCGGTCCGGTGCTGTCGGTGGTGGCCGTGGCCGCGACGAGGTTGCTCTGCAGGGACAGCGGCTGGACGCCCATGTCGGCGAGGACGTTCACCGTCGCCTGCTGCATCCGGGAGTCCTCGGTGACGACGACGTCGGCGGGGTCGTACGTCGGCAGGTTGGTCAGGCCCCACGACCACTGCACGGTCCCGGCGCCGAACACCAGGGCTCCGGAGTCCTGGTCACGGAACTCCACCAGGTTGTGCGTCGCGGTGCCGTTGCCGTACATGTTGCCCCAGTCGAGGCGGTACTTCCCGTCGGTGATGTCGACCGTCGTGGACGACAGGTCGATCGCGCCGCTGGGTCTGGTGCTGTTGGAGATGTCGCTGTCCCACTCGTAGCCGAGGGTGCCGGTGGGGAAGGTCGCGGTCTGGCTCGACGTGAGATTGGCGATGGAGGTGTTGCGCCACAGCCGGTTCTTGCCGTACGAGCCGGGCACCGTGATCGCGTCGGAGCGGTAGCCGTTCACCGTGAACATGGATCCGGTGAGGATGTTCGGCGGCTGGTAGGCCTGTCCGTAGTCGGTGCTCGTCGGGTCCATCCAGGTGCCGGTCCACTGACCGCTGGGGTCGGCGATGCCGTTGTTCTGGGCCATCTTGGTCATCTTGTAGCAGACCAGGGTGCGGTCAGCGGTGCTGGTGCCGTCGATGCTGGGCGTCAGACGGGTCTTCCAGAACACCTCGTTGCCGCTGAAGAAGCCCTGCCGCACGCCGGCCTTCCGGGCCGCGAGGACGTTGCTGTACTGGCTCTGCGTCCAGTACTCGTCGTGCCCGGACGACAGGTACACCTTGTGCTTCTTCAGCAGGGTGGCGCCGTTCGTCGACGACACGTCCACGCCGGAGAGGTAGCTGACGTCGTAGCCGTTGCGCTCCAGCCAGGACAGCATCATGAACTCGGAGCCGTAGATGCCGTTGTCGCCGCCGATGTCCAGCGGCCGGTTGTAGCTGACCTCGTAGGCGCGGCCGTCGGGCGCGGGCCCGGTGCCGCCGTAGAGGTCCTGGCCGCCGTAGTCGTTGTAGGCCTGCCAGGTCTGGTCACTGGTCTGCACGACGACGTCGGAGGTGCTGGAGTCCTTGCGGACGATGAACGGGTACGGCATGAGGCCGTCGCCGTTGTTCTGCGTCAGGTTGGCGATGTACAGACCGGACACGGCGTCGCTGGGCACGGTCCAGTTCACCGTCACGGGCCAGTTGCCGCAGTCGACCAGCCCGGTGCTGCTCTTGGTGGTGCAGGCGGCGGCCTTGGTGGTGTAGTTGGCCGGGTAGTTGACGGCCGTCTGGGCCGCGGTGGAGATCAGGCGGGCACCGTCGCCGCCGTACCAGCCGAGCCGGTAGATCTCCACGTGGTACGCGACCGGGGACTGGACCTTGAACTGGACGGTGTCACCGGCCTGGACGCTCTCCTTGGTGGAGAACCCCTGGATGTCACCGTAGGCGTTGGGCGAGAACCAGTCGGACATGGGGCTGCCCGTCTTGGAGTTCTCGCAGACGATCGGGTTCGAGCCCGTTCCACAGGGGTCGGACGCCGCCTGGGCGATCCCGGCCTGCGGGAGCACCGCCCATATCAACGCGGCAATGACGGCGAGGCGGCCGCCCCGGAGCCGTCTGCTCCATCTGTTCATGTGTACCTCTCAGCGGTGCTGTGCAGGACCGACCCTGGGGTCGGGGTGAGGCCTGTGGTGAGGGGGCCGATCAGCCTCGGAGCGCTTCGGCGAGCGTGCCCACGACCCGTTGTTGCTGGTCGGGGGTGATCTGGGGATAGAGCGGCAGCGACAGGATCCGCTCGGCGGCCTTCTCGGCGTTCGGGAAGTCGCCCCGGGTGTGGTCGAGATGGCGGTACGCGGGGGTGAGATGGACCGGGGCGGGATAGTGCACTCCCGCGCCGATGCCCTCGGCGTTGAGCTTGCCGACGATGTCGTCGCGGTCGGCGCCGGCGACCTGGACGACGTACAGGTGCCAGACGTGGACGTTGCCGGGTGCCGTGGTCGGCAGCACGATCTGTCCAGCGGCGGCGAGGTCGGCGAGCAGTTCGTCGTAGCGGGCGGCTGCCGCCCGGCGGGCCGCGTTGCCGTCCGCCAGCCGCTTGAGCTTGGCGCGCAGGACGACGGCCTGGAGTCCGTCCAGGCGGCTGTTGAACCCGGGGACGTCGTGGCGGTACTTGGCGACGCCGCCGTGGTTGGCGATCGCCCGTACCAGGTCGGTGAGTTCCTGGTCGTCGGTGAGCACCGCGCCCGCGTCGCCGTAGGCGCCGAGGTTCTTGCCCGGGTAGAAGCTGGTGGCGGCGATCCCGCCGCTGCCCGGTGCGCGGCCGTCGCGGGTGGCGCCCTGGCACTGGGCGGCGTCCTCCACGACCTTGACGTGGTCGGGCAGTTGAGCCGCCAGCGCGGTGACCTCGGCCATCTGCCCGTACAGGTGGACCGGCACGACCGCGCGGGTGGCGGGGCCGACCGCGTCCAGGGCGGCCTGCGGGTCGAGGAGGAGGTTGTCGGGCAGGCAGTCCGCGAGGACCGGCCGCGCGCCGATCCTGGCCACGGCCCCCGCGGTGGCGATGAAGGTGTTGGCGGGCACGACGACCTCGTCGCCGGGGCCCACCCCGCTCGCGCGCAGGGCGAGTTCGACGGCGTCGGTGCCGTTGGCGACGCCCACGCAGTGCGTGACCCCGCCGAACTCGGCGTACTCGCGCTCGAACCGGCGTACTTCGTCGCCGCCGACGAACGCGGTGTTGGCCAGGATCCGTTCGAATCCGGCCCGTACCTCGTCGGCGACCTCTTCGTGGGCCGCCTTGAGGTCGACAAGCGGTATCTGGCTCATGTCAGCGGTCCCCCCACTGTCGGTGTCGCACGTTCTTCCAGTGCGGGCGAACCCGCTTCCCGCAGCCGCCGGGCCGGGCTCCCCACCCAGACCTCGCCCGGCGGGACGTCGTCGAGCACGGCACTTCCCATGCCGATCTGGGACCAGGCCCCGATCGTCGCGCCCTCCCTCACCAGGGCGCCGGAGCCCAGGTAGGCCCCTCGCTCCAGCCGCACTCCCCCGCCCAGGCGGACGCCGGACGTGAGCGTGACGTAGTCCTCGACCACGTCGTCATGGGTGAGGACGACGTGCGGCATCACCGCGACATGCGCGCCGACCCGCACGGCGGCGGTCAGGACGCAGTGCGCCAGCAGGACCGAGCCGGGGCCGATCGTCGAGGTCGCCGACACCACGGCCGTCGGGTGGATCACGGTGGCGTAGCGGTCAGCGGGCAGGCCGAGCCGGCGGACCAGGCGGGCACGGGCCGCGTAGTCCCGCGGATTGCCCACACAGACCACGACCCGCGCCTCGGGCAGGTCGTGGACCAGGTCGCAGCCGCCGAGCACGGGTACGCCGTCCACGTCGGTGCCGTGCAGGCTCGCGTTGTCGTCGAGGTGCCCGAGCAGCTTGAACTCGCCCGTGTCCCTGACGGCCTGCGCGGTCTCGCGGGCGAATCCGCCCGCGCCGACGATGACAAGTGCGTTCATCTTCGGGCCTGTTCACGCAGCGCCGCGACGACACGGTCCTGCTGGGCCTCGGTCATCGTGTGGAACAGCGGCAGGATCAGCGAGTCGCCGCTGATCCGCTCGGTCACCGGCAGCGGAACGCTCGGGTGGTCCACGTAGGCGGGTTCGCGGTGCGCGGCCATGATCCCGCGCCGGGCGGAGACCCCGGCGTCGGCGAGCGCGGCGAGCAGGTCGTCCCGGCCCACGGGGAAGTCCTCGCCGAGGAGCACCCAGTAGGACTGGAAGTTGCTCTGCCCGTGCGCGGGGTCGCGTACGGCGGTGAGGCCCGGGATGTCGCGCAGCAACGCGTCGTAGCGCGCGGCCAGTTCACGGCGGCGGGCGATCATCGTGTCGAGCTTGCCGAGCTGGACCAGGCCGACCGCGGCCTGGATGTCGGTCATCCGGTAGTTGAAGCCGACTTCCAGGTAGCTCTCCAGGACCGGCTTGTTGCTCGCGTGGCGTTCCGCCGCCGAGGCGTTCATGCCGTGCTCGCGCAGCCGGCGCAGCCGCGCCGCCCACTCGGCGTCGTCGGTGGTGACCATGCCGCCCTCGCCGGTGGTGACGACCTTGCGGGGGTGGAAGGACCAGGCGGCGAGCAGCGCGCCGTGCCCCACGGGCTTCCCGCCGACGGTGGAGCCGATGGCGCAGGCGGCGTCCTCGACCAGCGGCAGGTCCCAGTCGGCGCAGGCGGCGCGCAGGGCGTGCACATCGGCCGGTACGCCGCCCTGGTGCACGGCGAGGACGGCCTTGGTGCGAGGGGTGCGGACCTGGTCCACGGTGGCCGGGGTCAGGTTGCCCGTGGCGAGCTCGACGTCGGCGAACACCGGCTCGGCGCCGACGTACCGTACGGCGTTGGCGGTGGCGATGAACGACAGCGAGGGCACCACGACCTCGTCGCCGGGGCCGACGCCGAGGGCGACGAGGGTGAGGTGCAGGGCGGTGGTGCACGAGCTGACCGCGATGGCGTGCTCGGCGCCCACCCGCTCGGCGAAGGCCTTCTCGAAGGCGACGACCCGGGGGCCCTGGGCGACCCACCCGGACAGCACCGCGTCGGAGGCTGCCTTGGCCTCCTCCTCACCGAGCCAGGGGATCATCACGGGGATGCGGTCGGTGCTCACTTGCCGGCCTCCTCGGCGCCGGCGCGCTCGGCGCGCCACCACTGGACCAGGTCCTTGAGGCCCGTGCGCAGGTCGATCTCGGCGGTGAACCCGAGCCGTTCGGTGGCCTGGGTGGTGTCCGCGAGTCTGCGCACCACCGAGTTCACCGAGCGGGCGGGTCCGTGCACCGGCTCCAGGCCCTCGGCGCCCATCGCCTCGAGGAGCCCGTCGGCGAGTTCGCGCAGGGAGGTCTCCGTGCCGCTGGCCACGTTGAACACCTCGTCGGTGACGTCCGACTCGGCGGCCAGGATGTTGGCTCTGGCGATGTCCCGGACGTCGACGAAGTCCATGGTCTGCGTTCCGTCGCCGAGGATCAGCGGCGGTTCGCCCGCCTCGATGCGCTCCATCCAGCGGATGAGCACCTCGGTGTACAGGCCGTGGATGTCCATCCGGGGGCCGTAGACGTTGAAGTAGCGCAGCGCCACGTAGTCCAGTCCGGACATGGCGTGGAAGCTGCGCAGCATGCCCTCGTTGAAGGCCTTCGCGGCGCCGTAGAACGTGTCGTTGTTGTAGGCGTGGTGGCGCTCGGTCGTCGGGAAGACCTCGGCCATGCCGTAGACGGACGCCGAGGAGGAGGCGATCACCTTGCCGACGCCGGCCTCGGCCGCCGCCTCCAGGATGTTGAAGGTGCCGTCGACCAGGACCTCGTTGGCGAGCCGGGGCTCCTCCGCGCACTGGGTGATGCGGATCGCGGCGAGGTGGAACACCAGGTCGGCGCCCTCGGTGACCTTCCGCACGGTCTCGACGTCCCGTACGTCGCCCTCGACGACGTCCACGACGCCGCTGGGCAGCGCCTGCGCGAGGTTGGCGCGCCGCCCGCGCACGAAGTTGTCGAGTACGACGATCTCGCGGGCGCCGCCCTGGACCAGCAGGTCGACCAGATTGGAGCCGATCGTGCCCGCTCCTCCGGTGACCAGGATCTTCTTGCCACGTACGCTGCTCAACTGCTGTGCCCTCTCAGGGAATTGCATCGCTTGGTTGACTCCGCCGGTTGGTTCGGCGGGTGTTCTCACTCAGCGCCCGGCGCGCAGGCCGACGACCGCGCCCTTGAACTCCAGGCTCCGGGAGGCCGCCTCCAGGACGTCCAGCACCCGCAGGCCCGCCCGGCCGTCGGTCAGCGGCGCGCGGCCCGTCCTGATCGAGTCGGCGAACTCGTCGACCATGCTGCGCAGCGCTTCCTTCTCGCCGATCGCGGGCGCGACCATGTCTCCGGAGCGGTAGGAGATGAGCATGTCCCGGCGCTCGTCCGCGCCGATCTCCTGCGGTGCGGCCATGTCCACGCCCCGGTCGTAGACCGCGACCCGCTGGAGGGGGTTGAGGTCGTCCCAGAGCAGGGTGCGCTTGGAGCCGCCGACCATGGTGGTGCGCACCTTGGTCGGTGACAGCCAGTTGACGTGCACGTGGGCGATGGCCCCCGTGTTGAGGGTGAGCGTCAGATAGGCGATGCAGGCCTGTCCGGCGCCGATCGGGTCGGCCCCGTGGGCGGCGACCGCCACCGGTTCGACGCCCGCGGGGAGGATGAAGTCCAGGATCGACAGGTCGTGCGGGGCGAGGTCCCACAGGACGTCGATGTCCTTCTGGACGAGCCCGAGGTTGATGCGGACCGAGTCGACGAAGTGGACCTCGCCGAGCTCACCGGAGTGGACCAGGTCCCTGATCCGGCCCACGGCGGGCGTGTAGCAGTAGGTGTGGTCGCACATCAGGGTGAGGCCGCGCTCCTCCGCCTCGGCGACCAGGCGCATCCCGTCCGCGTAGGTGGCGGCGAGCGGCTTCTCCACGAGGACGTGCTTCCCGGCGCGCAGGGCGGCCAGGGCGATGTCGAGGTGGGTCCCGGCGGGCGTGGCCACCGCGATGGCGTTGACCGACGGGTCGGCGAGTACGGCCGCGTAGTCGGAGGTGGCCTGGACGGTCGAGTAGCCGCCGAGGACCCGCTGGGCGCGGTCCACGTCGAGGTCGCACAGCCAGCGCAGCCGGAACTGCTCGCTGGCCTGGAAGTTGCGGACGAGGTTGGGCCCCCAGTAGCCGGCCCCGACGACCGCGACCCCGAGCGGCTCACTGGTCTGCGTCACGTCATTCCTCTTCCTTCGGTCCATCAGTAGGCCCCCGTTCCGCGCACCACGGCTGTCGTGGTGCGCGCCAGGATGGACAGGTCGAGGCTGGTCGACCAGTTGTCCACGTATGCGAGATCGAGCCGGACCGCTTCCTCCCAGGGGAGGTCCGAGCGGCCGCTGACCTGCCAGAGTCCGGTGAGTCCGGGCTTCACGAGCAGCCGGCGCTTGACCTCCGCCGGGTACTCGTCCACCTCTTCGGGAAGCGGTGGACGGGGTCCGACGAGCGACATGTCGCCCCTGACCACGTTGAGCAGCTGCGGCAGTTCGTCGAGCGAGCTGCGGCGCAGGAACGAGCCGACCCGGGTGATCCGCGGGTCCCCCTTCACCTTGAACAGCAGTCCGTCGCTGTTCTGGTTGAGGTGCTCCAGCTCCGCCTTCAGGGACTCCGAGTCGGGCCGCATGGTGCGGAACTTGAACATGGTGAAGTGGTCGCCGTAGCGGCCCACCCGCTGCTGTCGGAACAGCGCGGGGCCGGAGCTGTCCAGGCGGACCAGCAGGGCGATCAGCAGCAGGGGCAGGGCGAGCAGGAGCAGGAGCAGGACCGCGCAGGAACGATCCAGCAGTTCCTTGGGCAGGCGGGAGGCACGGGAGAGCTTCGGTGCCTGGACCCGCACCAGCGGCACCCCGTTGGTGGGCCGTACCGCGAGCCGGGAGGCGGACACGTCGGACAGGACGGGCGCCAGCAGGAAGTCGACGCCCCGCGCGGCCGCGGTCCAGGACATCCGGCGCAGGGCGGAGGTGTCGAACTCGGGCGCGGGCAGCACCACCACGGTGCCGATGCCCATCGTCCGGATGACGTCGTCCATGGTGTCGACACCGCCGAGGACGGGGATCCCCAGCTTGCGGACCTCCGCCGCGTCGCTCGGATCGCTCAGGCACACGCCGGCGGCCCGGAGTTCCTGGGCACCGCCGCGCTGCAGGACGGCGACCAGCTCCGCTACGGCGTGTGCGGGACCGACCAGCAGGGTCGCACTGCGGCCCCGACCCCTGGCCCATCGCCGGTGCAGCCGACGGCGGAGCGCGTACCGGACCAGCACGGCCAGGACAGCGGCGGGTATCGCGGCCATGGTCATGTCATGAAGGAGGCCCGAATCGTGGGTGAACGACCAGTGCGCGACCGCGGCAAGCGCCGGCAGTGCGATGGCCCCGCGGAGCACCCGTCGGTACTCCTCGGCACCCATCCCCATGGCGCTGCGGTCATAGGAGCGGTGCGCGACCATGACCACGATCCACGTCGGAGGCAGCACCAGGGCCACCGCCCAGCGGCCGTACGCCGCGTGGATCACGAAGGCCGCGGCAACAGCGGCGAAGCTGTCCGCGACCAACAGAGCTATCCGGTACCTCTGCTCCCAAGGTCTTCGGCGACCTTGCGGAGTCCTGCGTTCCACAAGCTGTTGCTCATGCGTGACCTCAATGGTCATGCGCCCCCCACGACGTGCGCGGTTACTTCTGACGGAACACCGATGCGCCCCCAGCACAAAGGCAATTGCAAACGAAGAAGCCTTAGCGGTTCCCCAACCGCCACATGTCCGCATGGATGGGGAGCAAGTACCTCATGTCTCCCACCCAAACCGGTTCGGCGGCCCTCAATCTAGACCACCGGACGCAGTCACGGGAACAGTTGGACGAAACACACATCGCAATAGTGACATCGACTGCATACTGCCCAGGTGACGAGCATCGTGATCCCGGCCCACAATGAGGCGCAAGTCATAGGCCGGCTCCTCGACTCACTTCTGGCCGATTCCCCGGAGGACGAGACAGACATAGTGGTCGTGTGCAACGGCTGCACGGACGACACCGCGCGGGTCGCCGCCGCTCGCGGTCCGAGGGTACGGGTGGTCGAGATCCCCGTGCCCTCCAAGCACGCCGCCCTGCGGGCGGGCGACGACCATGCGCGCGGCTTCCCGCGCCTCTATGTGGACGCCGATGTCGTGATCGGGAGCGCCGACGTACGGGCGCTGACCGAACCCCTCGACGACGACACCTCCGGCGTTCTCGCGACCGCGCCGGAGCGGCAGATTCCGCTGGCCGCCTGTGCCTGGCGGGTGCGCGCCTACTACCGGGTGTGGCAGCGGCTGCCCGCCGTACGCGAGGGGCTGTTCGGCCGGGGCGTCATCGCGGTCTCCAAGGCCGGGCACGCCCGGATCGCCGCGCTGCCCCCGCTGATGGCGGACGACCTGGCCGCTTCCCTGGCCTTCGCACCGGAGGAACGGCGCGTGGTCGACACGGCCCGGGTCGTGGTCCAGCCCCCGCGAGCATGGCCGGATCTGATGAAGCGGCGGATCCGGGCGACGGTGTCCACGACCCAGGTCGAGCAGCAGCACCAGAGCCCCGAAGAGGCCTCGGCCCGCACGAGCAAGGCCGATCTGATCGCCCTGGTCCGCGGGGAGCCGAGGCTGCTCACGGGTGTCGTAGTCTTCCTCGCGGCGGCGGTCGTCGCCCGGCGCGGGGCCGCGAAGGCCATCCGGGCACAGGACTTCGGCACCTGGCTGCGGGACGAGAGCAGCAGACAGAACTGAAGCGCACCAGATCCGGAGTTCCCGAACATGTACCTCACGGACCGCTCGACGCCGTCGGGGGCGGACACCCACCAGGGCCGAAGACGCGGCCCTCGGCCCGGGGTCGCCCCGGTCGTGCTCGTCCTGGGCACGGTCAGCCTGATCACCGACATCTCCTCGGAGATGGTCACCGCCGTCCTGCCGCTCTACCTCGTGAGCACGCTCGGCTTCAGTCCGCTGGCCTTCGGCACCCTCGACGGTGTCTACAACGGCGTCAGCGCGCTGGTCCAGCTCACCGGCGGCCACCTCGCCGACCGAATACGCAACCACAAACTGCTGGCCGGGCTCGGCTACGGCCTGTCCGCGCTGTGCAAACCGCTGCTCCTGCTCGCGGGCAGCATCGGCGCGCTCGGCACGGTCCTCGCCCTGGACCGCACCGGCAAGGGTCTGCGCACCGCCCCCCGGGACGCGATGATCTCCCTGTCCACCTCGTCCGAGAAGCAGGGCCGGGCGTTCGGTGTGCACCGGGCGATGGACACCACCGGCGCGATGCTCGGCCCGCTGACGGCCTTCCTCATCCTGAGCGCGGCGGCCGACGGCTACGACGCGGTCTTCGGCGTGAGCGCCTGCGTGGCGGTGCTCGGGGTGGTCGTACTGGTGCTGTTCGTGCCGGGCCGACAGCGCGGCGCGCGGGTGGACCGGGCACCAGGTGCACCGGAGGTCGACCGGCCCGACCCGCTGCCCGAAACCGCTGCCGCGGACGGCGAACGGCCTTCGGAGACATCCGGCGCCGCGGACGGCAGGCCCCCCGTCCGCGTCCGTGAGGCACTCGCGCTCCTGCGCATCCCCCGGCTGCGCGCGCTCGCCGGCTGCGCCGCGCTCCTCGGCCTGACCACCGTCAGCGACGCCTTCGTCTACCTGCTCCTGCAACGGCGGGCGGGCATCGCCGAGCAGTGGTTCACGCTGCTGCCGCTGGGCACCGCCGTGGTGTTCCTGCTGCTGGCCGTGCCCGTCGGCGCGCTGGCCGACCGGGTCGGGCGGCACACCGTGTTCCTCGCCGGACACCTGGCCCTGCTGACCGGCTACGCCCTCCTGCTGTGGGCCCCGGCCACCCCGGCCCTCCCCTTCCTCGTCCTCGCCCTGCACGGCATGTTCTACGCCGCCACCGACGGCGTCCTGCCGGCCGCCCTCGCCGACATCGTGCCCGAGCAGCTGCGCGCCAGCGGTCTCGCCATCGTCGGCACCAGCCAGGCGCTGGCCCGCTTCTGCTGCTCGCTGGCCTTCGGCGCCGCCTGGACGGTGTGGGGGGACGGCCCGGCGCTGGCCGCGTCGGCGATCGGCCTGCTGTGCTGCGCCGCCGTCGCGGGCAGGGTGCTGCGGCCGACGCGCGCCACCCGATGACCATGTCAGCCACGAGCCTCCACGGAACCCGATGACCACGACAGCGACGAAGGTCCAGATGACACCGCTACGCCGCCGCCTGATCGTCCTCGTCACGGCGGTCCTGCTGCTCGCGGGCGTGGGAACCGCCGTGGTCCTGCACGCGGCCGACCGCGCGGACCGGGCGAACCGGCCGCAGGCGGGCGGCCCCGCCGTCAGCACCGGAAGGTTGACGCTCGGCCAGAAGAACCGCCTGGCGTTCGTCAACGCGGCCTCGGGACCCCACCGCACCGCGGTCGCCTCGGTCCCGTCCGCCGACCCGAAGGCCGGGCGCACCGCCTCGGACCTCAAGTGCGCGCGCTTCTACGCGGCGGCCGGCACCGGTATCTGCCTCCAGTCCAACCCCGGTGTCCTCAAGCAGAGCAACCGCGCCCTGTTGCTCGACGCCGACCTGCGCACCCGGCACACCTACGCGCTCGCGGGCACCCCCAGCCGGGCCCGGGTCTCCCCCAGCGGCCGCTTCGTCGCCTGGACCGTGTTCGTGTCGGGCGAGTCGTACTCCTCCGCGTTCTTCTCCACCCGGACGTCGGTCCTGGACACCCGCACGATGAAGCTCACGCCGAGCCTGGAGACGTTCTCCGTCGTCCTGGACGGCAAGCCGTACCGGGCGGCGGACGTCAACTTCTGGGGTGTCACCTTCGCTTCGGACGACGACACGTTCTACGCCACCCTCAACACCGGCAGCAAGACGTATCTGGTGCGGGGTTCGCTCTCCCGCAGGACGGTCACCACCCTGCTGGAGAACGTGGAGTGCCCCTCGCTCTCCCCCGACGGGACCCGGGTGGCGTTCAAGAAGCGCGTGTTGTCGCGCACTTCCCTCTGGCACGAGTACGTCCTGGACCTGAGCACCCTCAAGGAGACCCCGCTCGCCGAACGCCACAGCGTCGACGACCAGGCCACCTGGCTGGACGACAGGACCGTCGCCTACGCCCTGCCCACCGACGGCAAGGTCGGCAGCAGCGACCTGTGGAGCGTGCCCGCGGACGGCACGGGCACGCCCCGCCTGCTGATCGCGGGGGCGTCGTCGCCGGCGCCCCTGTGACGGACTCCGCTTCAGCGCAACTCGACCTCCACGGGGTCGTCTTCGAGGAAGCCGCCCGACTGGTGGTGCCACAGCTTCGCGTACGGGCCGTCCAGCGCGAGGAGTTCCTGGTGACTGCCCTGCTCGACGATCCGCCCGCGGTCGAGGACGACGAGCTGGTCCATGCCCGCGACCGTGCTGAGCCGGTGCGCCACCACGAGCGCCGTCCGCCCCTCCATGAGCCGCCACAGCGCCTCCTGGACCAGGAGTTCGCTCTCCGAGTCCAGGGCGCTGGTCGCCTCGTCGAGCAGCAGGATCGGGGCGTCGCGCAGGATCGCGCGGGCGAGCGCGACGCGCTGGCGCTGTCCGCCGGACAGTTTGACGCCGCGCTCGCCCACCAGGGTGTCGAAGCCGTCGGGCAGCGCGTCGGCGAACTCCGTGACGTGCGCCGCCTCGGCGGCGCGACGGATCTCGGCGTCGGTGGCGTCCGGCCGGGCGAAGGCGATGTTGTCCCGCAGCGTGCGGTGGAACATCGCCGGGTCCTGCGGCACATACGCCATCAGGCTGCGCAGGTCCCTCTGGCGCAGCCTGCTGATGTCCTGGCCGCCGATCATGATCCGGCCGCCGTCGATGTCCGTCATCCGCAGCAGCAGCCGGGTGAGCGTGGTCTTGCCGCCGCCGGAGCGGCCGACGAGGCCGACCTTCGTTCCGCCGGGCACGACCAGGTCGAGCCCCTCGAAGAGCGGTTCCGCGCCCGCGTGGGAGAAGTTCACCCGCTCGAAGCGGACGTCGGCGGCCCCGGGCAGCAGCGGCTCGGGGGACGACGGGTCGAGCACGGTCGGCGGGGTCAGGAGCAGTTCGGTGAACTGCGCGGCCTCCGTCATCGAGCTCTCCAGGCGGCGGTAGATCTGGTTGAACTCGAACATGATCCGCGTCGCGTTGGAGTAGTAGGTGAAGGCGACCACGACGGCCTCCACGCCGTGCTCGCCCCCGCCGAGGCCGACCGCGAGGAGCAGGCCGAGCGCGTTGGTCAGCACCGACATCGGCGCGACGAAGGTGTCGATGCGCAGGTTGCCGTAGTCCCACGACCTGAGGGTGAGCCGGCGTGAGGCCGCGACGCGGGAGCGGTGTTCGGCGGCCTCGCGTTCCTCGGCGCCGAAGGCCCGGACCGTGTCCATGTTCATCAGGCTGTCGGCGACGTGTCCGGCCACCCGGGCGACCGCCGCCTCGCGCTCGGCGACGAGGCTCTGGCGGCGCCGGATGAGCGGCGCCGCGCACAGCGCCGTCACCGCGATCATGACCAGCAGGCCCACGACGAGCAGCGGGTCGTAGCGCCACAGCACGACCGAGCCGAACAGCAGCGGCACGAGGCTGCCCACGATCTGGAACGCCAGGGTGTCGACGAACGGCTCGAAACGGGTGGCGAAGCTCAGGGCGCGCTTGGTCAGCGACCCGGCGAAGTTGTCGTGGAAGAACGTGGCGTCCTTGGCGAACAGTTCGTCCATCCCGATCACGTACAGGTGCTCGATGCCGAGCGCGTCGAGACGGTTCAGACAGTGCAGGGCGACCCGCCACAGTGATTCGGCGAGCAGCAGGACACCGGCGAACCCGAGGACGTACGGCAGCGCCGAACCGACGGTGAACTCGCCGCCGTCGGCGATGTCGCCGGCGAGTTTCGCGACGATCAGCGGCGCGATGTAGTTGATGCCGGTGCTGCCCAGCGCCGACAGCAGCATGGCGGGCGCGGTCAGCCACCGCAGACGGGCCAACTCCCGTCCGTAGTAACGAAGTGCGAGGAGAACCGCGCCCCTGCGCGGCGGAACCTTCTGTAGCTCTGACGTCTGCATGCTTACCCTGTGTGTAGGGGGAGTTGCGTTCCGAGTTCGGCAGTGTCCCGTGACGGAGACTTCGCAGTCCACGCGTTTTCCGGCAGATGACGGCCCCCGGGAAGAGTCAATTCTCGAGTGACGCAAGGGGATTGACGCAGAAAGCGCTTGCCACCTACGGTCCCCCGAATGGGTATGCAGCGAAGACTCGGCTGGGCGTCCCTCGCCGCGGCGACCACGATGGCTCTGGCGGCAGGGGTGGTCACGGCACCGGCCGCCCACTCGGCGGACGACCCCGTTCAGGTCGTGGTCGACGGGAACGACGTACGCGCCGACAACGTGAACGGTCTCACCTACAAGGGCCTCGGCCTGCTCAGCTGCAACAGCACGAGCAATCTGCTGATGGACTACAAGGCGGAACACCCGGATCGCTACTGGCAGTTGGTCAGAGTGCTGTTCGGCGGCAGGAACCCGCTCATCAACCACGTCAAGGTGGAGATGGGCTCGGACACGAACACGTCGACCGGTTCCGATCCGGCGACCATGCGCACGGCCGACGAACTCGCCGACGCGTCCCGCTCCCCCGGTTTCCAACTCGCCGCCGACGCCAAGACGGTGAACCCGGACCTCAAGGTGTCGATCCTGCGCTGGGTCATGCCCCAGTGGGTCCAGACCGAGTGGAACAAGGGCACCGGCACCGACGAGATGTACAAGTGGTACAAGGAGACGATCCTCGACGCGTACGAGAAGTACGGGTACATGGTCGACTACGTCAATCCGGACACCAACGAGACCACGAAACCGGACATCTCCTTCGTCAAGTGGTACAAGAACGCGCTGACGAACGACACTGATTTCACCGACCTCCGTTACGGTCTGACGCCCGGTCAGCAGACGACGGCCGCGAAGGCGTACCACGACATCAAGATCGTCGCCTCGGACGAGAACACCACGAAGAACATCGGCCCCGCGATGCTCACGGACACCGAACTCTTCGGCATGGTCGACGCGGTGGGCTACCACTACACCACCGACGACCGGCTCGACGGAGCCCCCGGCAGCTCCACGTACCGCCCCTACACGAAGCTGGCGACCGGTGACAACGCCACCGGCCAGGACAAGGAGGTCTGGTACAGCGAGGGCGTCGGCTCCTTCGGCTGGACGGACTACCGGGTGGCCAACACCGAGGGACCGGGCGGCGCGAGCACCGGGATCGGCGGCGTACAGAGCGCGCTCGACATCGCCAACCGGTCCGTGAAGAGCTACGCGAACTCCAAGCGGACGCACTACATCTTCCAGCCGGCGATCGGGGCCTTCTACGAGGGCGCCCAGTACAGCCACAAGGAGCTGGTCAGCGCCCGCGACCCGTGGTCGGGGAACATCCACTACGACGCCGCGGTGTACGTGATGCAGCACTTCACGCAGTTCGCGAAGACCGGCTGGGAGAACGACACCAACACGGCCGGCATCTGGCGCACCGTGCCGGAGGCCAGTTACAGCGGGGTCAGCGGCACCGAGAACGTCGACGGCTCGAACGGCGCCCCCAGCTACATGACGCTCGCCGACCCGAAGAAGCGGGACTTCTCCACGATCGCCGTCAACGACAGCGACCGGACGAGGAGTTACCGCATCAAGGCGGAGAACATGGACCTGGGCGGCGACCCCACCATGGAGGTCTGGGAGACCCGAGCGGCGGACCCCGGTCAGGCCTACGACGCCAACTTCAAGCACCTCGCGGCCCAGATCGGCCCGGACACCGACGGCTTCTACACCTACACCGTCGCCCCGCGCTCGATCGTCACGTTCACCACGCTCGACCGCAGCCACGACAAGGCGACGCAACAGCGCCTGCCCTCCTCGTCGGCCCGCACGGTGCTCGACACCGACGCGTCCGGCAAGAGGCACGACACCCGTGACAACGTCCTGTACGCCGACGACTTCGGGTACGAGGAGGAGGGCCGGGTCCGGGTCGGCACGGACGACGGCGCCCGCAAGGTGTCCCAGCCGTACCTCAAGTCCCGTGGCAACCAGCCCCGTTACCTGGTCGACCAGACCGGTGCGTGGGAGGTCGGCAAGGACGGGAACGGCGACAACGTGCTGTACCAGTACCTGGACCAGTCCATGAAGGACACCGGCGCCTGGAACCGGAACACCCCCAACACCACGGTCGGCGACTTCCGCTGGGAGAACTACCGGGCCTCCGTCGACGTCTCCTTCCCGGACCCGGCCGGCGGCCTCGCCACCCTGGGCGTACGCCAGCAGAAGGGAATGGCGGCGACCGACGCCGCGTACAGCATCGGGATCGGCCCGTCCGGGACCTGGACCTTCTACGAGTACGGCACCGCGATCCGCACCGGCACCGTCGCCGCGTCCGGCGCCTACCGCCTCGCCGTCGAGGCAAAGGGCGCGAACATCACCGCGTACGTCGACGGACAGCCCGTCGCCGTCTACCAGGACCCGACGCCCGCGACCGAGGGCCGCGTCAAGCTCGGCACGGACTTCCACCGGACCGCGTTCGACGACCTGAAGGTCGAGAAGGTCGCGGGATACACCCCGTACGCCACCGCGCTGACCGACAACATGGACAGCACGGTCTCCTACGACGGCACCTGGAGCCGGAACGCCGCCCTCGGGGACGCGATGAACTGGTACCGCTCGACGTCGACCGCCTCCACGGCGGGCGCGACCGTCACCGTCCCGTTCTCCGGTACGGGCATCGACGTGATCGGAGGCAACGACGGCAGCGCGGTCCTCGACGTCTCCGTGGACGGCAGGCCGGTCGCCCGGGACGCGAGGACCACCGCCACCGACAAGCGCCAGGCCACGTACTCACTGCGCGGCCTGCGCGACGGACGGCACACGGCGACGTTCACCCTCAAGTCCGGGAAGATCGTGCTCGACGGGTTCACCGCGCTGTCCGGCGACGTGGACGGACGGGTCGACACGACCGCGCTCCGGGCCGCACTGAAGGCGATCGGCAGCCCGTCGCAGGACGACTACACGGCCGGCTCATGGGCCCTGTTCGCCACCGCGCGCTCGGCCGCCAGGACTGCCGCGACCGGCCAGAAGGGGCTTGACACCATCGGGGTCGAGCAGATCACCGCCAGGCTCGACCAGGCGTACCGGGGGCTGGTGCGCACGGAGGCCTGAACGACCGAGAGGCTGTTTCGAGTCACCTCGAAACAGCCTCTCACCTGCACGTATGCAAGTCGGGACGACAGGATTTGAACCTGCGACCCCTTGACCCCCAGTCAAGTGCGCTACCAAGCTGCGCCACGTCCCGGTCGCGTTCCCCACGGGTGTTCCGTGTGATCGCGCAGGTAAACCCTACCCCACACGCGCGACCGGACCGACTGGCAGAGGTCAGCCCCCGGTGGTGACGGTCTCGCGGACGTCCGTGGCCCCCGCGACCACCCGGCGCGCGGCCCGCCGTACCGGAACGAGCAGGGCGGCCAGCGCCGCGGCCAGGCACAGCACGGCCAGCAGGGTGAAGCCGTGGGTGTATCCGGACTCGTACGGCAGACCCGAGGGCTGCAGGTGGCCGGTGACCAGGACGCTGGTGACGGCCGCGCCGATGGAGCCGCCGATGGTGCGGATGTTGGCGTTCATTCCGGTCGCTGCGCCGGTCTGGTCGGCCGGGACGCTGCCCACGATCAGGTTGGCCATGGAGGCGAAGGCGAGTCCGATGCCGAGGCCGAACAGGCCCGCGACCACGGCGATCTGCCACCGCTCGTCGTGCCAGAGGGCGAGGAATCCGCAGGCCACCGCGCCCAGCGCGGCACCGGTGGTGAGCAGGGCCTTCGCGCCGACGACCGGCTCCAGCCGGCCGCTGAGCACGCCGGAGAGGAACATCGCCACCAGCATCGGCAGCATGAGCAGCCCGGCGGCGGTGACGCTCGCGCCGAAGCCGTATCCGGCCGACGACGGTGTCTGGACGAAGCCCGGCAGGAAGGACCAGATCGAGTACATTCCGGCGCCGAAGAGCAGCGCCGCGGTGTTGGTGGTCCACACGGCCGGCAGGCGCATCACCCGCAGGTCGATCAGCGGGCTGCGGGAGCGGGCCTCGGAGTACAGCCACAGCGCGAACAGCACGACGGCCGCACCGAACAACCCGATCACCCGGGCCGAACCCCAGCCCCACCGGGCCGCCTGACTGAGTGGCAGCAGCAGCGCGACCAGCCACGCGGACAGCAGGACCGCGCCGAGCCAATTGACGTTCCCCTGCGCCCTGCTGGGCGACTCGGGCACATAGCGTACGGCGATCAGCGTGGCGGCGATCACGATGGCGACCGGGATCCAGAACAGCCAGCGGTAGTCGAGCGCGGTCACGATGGGACCGGCGGCGACCATGCCGACGCCACCGCCGGCGGCGATCACGGCGGACAGGTTGCTGATGGAGCCGCTCACCCGGGACGCGGCGAACTCGTCCCGGATGATGCCGAAGGAGAGCGGGAACAGGGCGCCGCCGACACCCTGGACGACCCGGGCGGCGATCAGGACGCCGATGCTCGGCGCGAGGGCGGCGAGGAGACAGCCGACGGCCACCGTCATGAGGACGGCGACGAGTGTGCGCTTCTTGCCGATCAGGTCGCCGACGCGGCCGAGGATCGGCGTGAAGATCGAGGCGGACAGCAGGTACGCGGTCATCACCCAGGTCACGGTGGACTGCGAGGTGTGCAGGGCGTGCTGGACGGTCGGCAGGGCCGGCGCGATCAGCGACTGCAGCATGGAGAACACGCCGGCACCGGTCGCGAGGACCGCGAAGGTGAGGCGGGTGGACTTGCGGGGCATGAAGAGCCTCTCCGAACGAACGGGGTGCGGCCGGAGCCTCTTGGGAAGCGGTCGCGGAAAGGGCGATGAGATACCTCGACTGCTAAAGTGGAGGTACGCCTCCACTCTAGCGGAGGCACACCTCCGCTTCAACCCGTACCGGAGGTCCACCTCCGTTTCATTACCGGGAGGCAGCCGTGACCGCCCCGTCGTTCCCCGTCAGCGAGATCGTCGCGTCCCGGCGGCCCCACCGGAAGGACGCCGCCCGCAACTACGACGCCCTGCTGGCCGCCGCCCGGGAGGCGTTCGCGGAGCACGGCTCGGAGGCGTCCCTGGAGGACATCGCACGGCGCGCGGGCGTGGGCATCGGCACGCTGTACCGGAACTTCCCCACCCGCCGCCATCTCTTCGAGAGCGTCTACGCGGACGAGGTGAACACCCTGGTGCAGGTGGCCCTGGAGGTCGCCGACCAGGAGCCCTGGCAGGCCCTGACGGCATGGCTCGACCGCTTCGCGGGCTACATGGTGACCAAGCGGGCCGTGCGCGAGGCCCTCAACGACGAGTCGGAGATCTTCGCCGCCTGCCGGGACTCGATGTACGCGGCGGGCGGGCCGCTGTTCGAGCGGGCCCAGGAGGCGGGCGAGGCCCGCAAGGACATGGACTTCGTCGACCTGCTGCGCATGGTCTCGGGCATCACCGCGACAGCCTTCGACGACGACGCCCAGCGCGTCCGGGTCCTGTCCATCGCCCTCGACGGGGTACGCGCGTCCCGCTGAATCCCACCAGGCAGGACCCGCCTGGCTCCTCCTTGCCTGACTCAAGTACGTTCGGCCGCATGTCCTTCCTGGCCAGGCCCGCGGTGGCCTCTCTCGCCGCCAAGACAATGCAGCGCGCCGTCACTCTCGCGAGCCGCCGGGCGCACGGCCCGGGCTCGACGGGCGACCGCCTCGCCCGCTTCCCGGAGTTCCCTCGCGACACCCGGGAGCTGACGGTTCCGACATCGGTGGCCCCGGCCCCCGTGACGGTGTACGCGCCCGCGCCCGCGCCCGCGCCCGGCACCGTGAACCCGCCCGTCCACGTCAACTTCCACGGCGGCGGATACGTCATGTCGATGCCGGAAATCGACGACGGACTGTGCCGCTTCCTGGCCGCCGAGGCGGGCGTCGTGGTCGTCAACGTGAAGTACGTCGTCGCTCCTCAGCACCCCTTCCCCGGGCCGCCCCGGCAGGCCTACGAGGTGGTGCGCTGGGTCGCCGAGCACGGTGGCGAGCAGGGCTGGGACGGTGACCGGCTCACCGTGGGCGGTCAGAGCGCGGGCGGCGGGCTCGCGGCGGCGGCCGCCCGGCAGTCCCTGGAGGAGGGCGGCCCCGCCCTCGCGCTTCAGGTACTGCACTATCCACCGCTCGACCTGGCCACAGGGGCACGGGAGAAGAAGGCGGCCATCACCAAGCCCATGCTGCGGCCCTGGATGGCGGACGTCTTCGACTCGTCGTACGTACCGGACGCCCGGCTGCGCAGTGACCGGCTGGTGTCACCGGCGCATGTCTCGGACACGGCGGACCTCACGGGGATCGCGCCGGCACTGGTGATCACCGCGGCACACGATCTGCTGCGCGCGGAGGGGGCCCGCTATGCGGAGCGGCTCTCCGCGGTGGGGGCGCTGGTGGAGCACTTCGACGTTCCGGACGCCGATCACGGCTACGACGGGGAGGACGACGACAAGGCCCGCGTCTCCTACGCGCTGATCGCCCGTCGGATTCGGGAGAGCACCGGCTGACGGCTCGGGCCGTTTTCCTCGTGAGCGGGTGCGGGCGCTGCGGACGGATCCGGTATGTGGGGGTCCCCCACGCGGCCGGTTCCTCGGCTCGGCGGGGCGGATCTCTCCGGACACGGCAGCTGGCGTGACGCCCGCCTGCCCACCTCAAAGAGCACACCTCGCAGTGCACACCTGACGGCCCTGCCGGTCACCGCGCAGCGCCTCCGGCGTCGCGCCTCGCACCGAACGCCGGCTCCCGCGTCCTCGCGGTGACCGGCGTTCGTCCTCGTCCCCGGCGGGTCAGTGGGCGCCGACCAGGCTCTGCCCGCTCTCGGTCGGCGTCCCCTGCCTGGAGCTGCGCAGGGCGGCGATGCCGATGAACACCATGGACGACAGGCCGGCGACGGCGAAGGCGGTGAAGCCCCGGTCGCCGTTGCCCGAGGCGAGGAGCTGCCCGCCGAGCCACGGGCCGAAGACGGCGCCGAAGCGGCCCATGCCCGAGGTCCAGCCGACGCCGGTGGCGCGGTTGTCCGGGGTGGAGCGGATCGAGACGGTCGCGTAGATCATCGTCTGGGCGCTGTTGAGGAAGACCCCCGTGAGGAAGACGACGATCATGGTCACGGTCTGCGCCATGTGGACGCTGAGCAGGAAGACTCCGACAGCGGTCAGCGCGAACCACAGGGCCGAGATGCGCGGGGCGCCGAACCGGTCGGCGGCCCGGCCCGCGACCAGCATGCCCACGATGCCGCCCAGGTTGAAGACGACCACGAAGGACAGGGCGTCGCCGAGCGCGTAGCCCTCGGTGCGCATCAGGGTGGGCAGCCAGGTGGCGACGCCGTAGACGAGGAGGAGGCCGCCGAAGGAGGCGATCCAGTACAGCAGGGTCTGGACCCACTCGCCTGCGCGGAACAGGTTGAGCAGGGCGTCCCAGCGGTCGGCGGCGGTCTTCTTGTCTGCCGCTGCGGGCAGTTCGACGTCGTAGCGCTCGGCGAGTGTCGCGGCCTCGGCGCCGCGGCCCTTCGCGACCAGGAAACTCAGCGACTCGGGCAGGAACTTGGCGAGCAACGGGGCGAAGATCAGCGGGAGCACGCAGACCCAGAACGCCGCGCGCCAGCCGACCGGGTCGATGAGCCACTTGGCGACATAGGCGGAGAGGATGCCGCCCGCGTGGTGGGCGGTCATCAGCAGGCCGATGACGATGGCGCCGCGGCCGCGCGGGGCGTAGTCGCAGACCATGCTGATCGCGGTGGGCAGCAGGCCGCCGAGGCCGACGCCCGCCAGGGTCCGGCCGAGGCCGAACACCTCGACGCCGCCTGCCAGCGCGCACAGGCCGGAGGCGAGCGAGAAGAGGATCACGCAGCCGACCATCAGCTTCTTGCGGCCGACCCGGTCGGCGATCGTGCCGGCGGTCAGGGCGCCGACCAGCATGCCGAAGGTGGCGTAACTGCCAAGGTCACCGGCGGTGTCGGGGGTGAGGCCGAAGGTCTTCGTCTCCAGCAGGTGCGGCAGCACCGAGCCGTAGACGAACATGTCGAGACCGTCGAACAGCACCGCCAGCCAGCACAGACCGACTACCAGGAGGGCCAGTCTGCTGCTGCGAGCGGACAGCGGGGAGGGGAGGAAGACATCGTTGGTTACCTCTCGTGCTTGGTGCGCCAGACGCTAAGGAACCAACCCCGAGGTGTCAACGCTTTTGTCAACAATCTCATCGACAATCCAGGTATGGCTCGCGAAAGCGCAGCTCAAGCCACCGGTGGCGTCCCGTGCGTGTGGAAGGACGCGATGGTCTGCAGCCCCCAGGCCTGCCCCTTCTTGCGCTCTTGTTCGGTCCAGGTGACGAGCGGCCAGTCGGGCGCGAGGACCAGCCGGGTGAGCGGGTTGCACAACTCGATCCGGTTGCCGCCGGGTTCGTAGACGTAGAGGAAGAACGTCTGCTGGATGGCGTGCTTGTGCGGGCCCGTCTCGATGAACACGCCCGTGTCGATGGCGAGATCGGCCGCCCGCAGGATGTCCTCACGGGTGTCGGTCGCGAAGGCGATGTGGTGCAGCCGGCCCTCGCTGCCGGTCCAGTCCGAGGTGTAGACGACGTCGTAGGACTTGTTCGTGTACGTCAGCCAGCGCGCCGCGATCTTCCCGCTGTCCAGCCGGATCTGCTCGGTGGGCCGGGCGCCGAGGATGTTCTGCTGGAACTCGGCGTTGGCGAGCACGTCGGCGGCGAGGAAGTTGACGTGGTCCAACCGCCGTACGCCGACCCCCCTGTTGGGCTTGGCCTGCGGCTGGTTCTTCAGCGCGGGCCGCAGCGCGTCGGGACAGCGGTAGTACTCGCTCTCCCAGTACAGGGCGTGCTCGTGGCCGTCCGGGTCGCGGGTGACGTAGAGCTTGCCGAGGCCGGGTTCGTCCTCGGCCCAGGTGCCGGTGCCGCCCGCGTCCTCGTTCGCCCTGATACGGCGGTGCAGGGCCTCCTCGCTGGAGGTGCGCAGGGCGAGCCGGCCGAGGCCGGGCTGCTCGCGGGCGGTGAGGACCAGGCTGTGGTGCTCGTAGTCGTCGTAGGTGCGCAGATAGACGGTGTCGCCGTCCTGGCCGTTGACGGTGAGGCCCAGATAGTCGGTGAAGAACGCGACGCTGGCGTCCAGGTCCGGGGTGAAGAGCTGGGTGTGACCGATATGGGCGATGTCGCCGAGCGGCGGAGTCATCAGCGACCTCCTGTGAGGGGGACGACGGCCCTGGGGAAGACGGTGCCGTCGAAGATCTTTCGGGCCGTACGGACCACGGCGGTCCGGCGAGCGCGGGGCAGACCGTCGGAAATGGTCCCGAGGCTGCTTTCGATGTCCAGGAACCCGGTGGGATGTTCGATGCGGATGCGGTCGCTCCCGGGATCGAGCACCGCGAGCCGGGCGCCCACGCCGCCGTCGATCCGAAGGCCCGCGGCAACGCCGGCCGCGCCCAGGACGCCGATGGAGGTGTGGCAGCGCACCGGGATGAAGGTGCGGGTGGTGACCGCACCCCCGTCGCGGGGCGGGGCGAGCAGCGTGAGCTTGGGGACGGTGGCGTCGGACACGTCGCCGAGGCCCATCAGGCGGCCCGCCTCCAGACGGATGGTGCGCAGGCGGTCCGCCAGGGCCACGTCCTCCTCCAGGTCCCGGGGCGGCTCGTAGCCGGTGACCTCGAGCGCGGTGGCCGCCATGAGGACGGTCGGCATGCCGTTGTTCACGCAGGTCACCTCGACGCCGTCGATGACGTCGACGGCGTTTCCGGTGGGCAGCAACTCCCCCGCGCCCGGCGGGAACTCGATGACCACGGGTGCGGCCGTGCCCGGCACGCCCGAGATCCCGGCCTCCCCCGTGTAGTCCACCCGGCCGCCGGGCGTGGGGAAGGTCGCCGTGGCGTGGTCGCCGGAGTTGACCATGCGGATCCGGACGGAGGTCTCCTGCTCCCCCGCCGGGACGAGTCCGCGTTCGACGGCGAACGGACCGACACCGGCGAGGATGTTCCCGCAGTTCTGACGGTCACTCACCTCAGCCCGATCGACCGCGACTTGGAGGAAGAGGTAGTCGACGTCGGCCGCGGGATCGGCGGACGCCGAGATCACGGCGACCTTGCTGGTGAGCGGGTGCGCACCGCCCAGTCCGTCGATCTGCCGCTCGTCCGGGCTGCCCATGATCCGCAGCAACAGGTCGTCGCGCAGGGCGGGTTCGGCGGGCAGGTCGGCGGCGAGGAAGTAGGCACCCTTGGAGGTGCCGCCCCGCATCAGCAGACAGGGCACCTCCTCGGGCAGCGGGGTCACGGCCGCTCTCCCTCGTACTCCTCGTACGTCCGGTACTCCACTTCGAGCCGCTTCAGAGTGTCCCGCAATCCGTAGCGGTCCAGGCCGAGTTGGCCCCCGACGAAGGCGGCGCGGGTGGCGGCCTCCTTGGCTTCTCGGGCCTCGGACCTCTCCACCGCCTCCCGGGCCCTGGCACGCGGGACGACCACGACGCCGTCGTCGTCGGCGAGGATCACGTCACCGGGGTTGATCACCTGGCCGTCGATGGCGATCGGCACGTTGACCGAGCCGCCCGTGGCCTTGACCGTGCCCTGCGCGGAGACCGCGCGGGACCAGGCGGCGAAGCCCATGTCGCGCAGCTCCTGGGTGTCGCGGATACCGGTGCTGGTGACGACACCGCGCACCCCGCGCTGCTTCAGGGCGGTGGCGAACAGCTCGCCGAACAGGCCGTCCGTGCACGGCGAGGTGGTGGTGACGACCAGGATGTCGCCCTCGCCGCACTGCTCGACGGCCGCGTGGATCATGAGGTTGTCGCCGGGCCAGCCGATCACGGTGACGGCGGTCCCGGCGACCCGTACGCCCTGCTGGACGGGGCGGACGTCCGGGCCCAGCAGGCCCGTTCGGCCCATCGCCTCGCTGACGGTGGCCACGCCGTACCGCGCCAGCGCGTCGACGTCCTTCAGCTGCGCCTTCGGCGGGTTGGTGACGATGACGCCGCTCCTCATGCTTCCTCCTTCTGCGGAGCTCCGCTTCGCTCCGCGGACCCCCAGCCTCCGCTGCACCTCAGCTCGCTCACGCCAGCTCCTTCGCGATCTGCGGGTAGGGGCGCATGTACGCCTCGGCCATGGTCTTGTGGGCCAGGCCCAGGTTCGGGCCCGCGTTGCGCTTGAGCTGGACGCCCCGGCGCACGGCGAGGTCGGTGTAGTAGTCCCACAGGTGCTGCTGGGCGCCGAGGCACTCCATGGCCTTGCGCTTGATGTCCCAGACCTCGGTGATGTCGAGGAGGACCTCGGGCTTGAAGCCGCTCATCTCGGGCTGGTGGGGCTCGAAGTAGAAGACCGGCGGGGCGCCGATGATCTCGCCCTCGCCCGGATAACCGATGGCCTGCGCCAGCACACGGGCCTCCAGGGCCATACGGTTGGCGGCCGGGTGGTCACCGTTGTACGGGTCCTCGACCGGGTGGGTGAGCACGACGTCGGGCTGGGTGGCCCGGTAGACCTCGACGAGTCTGTCGGTCAGTTCGGCGGTCGCGACCAGCGGGTAGTCGCCGGCGTCGAAGAAGCGGACCTCGGCGCCCAGGGTGGCGGCGGCATGCTCGGCCTCGTCCCGGCGCATCGCCTTGATCTCGTCGAGTGTCCTGCCCTCGCGCCAGGCCTTGGCGGACTCCCCGCGCTCGCCGAAGGTCAGACAGGCGATGGTGACCTTCTCACCGCGGGCGGCGGACAGGGCGATGGCACCGCCGGCACGCCACACGAAGTCCCCGGCGTGCGCGGTGATGACAAGGGTCGAACGTGGGTCGGCGGGCGCGCCTGACTGCGTCATCACTCGGATCTCCTTGGCGTCGACAGATGTGCGCCCGCCTCGCGCGGCTCAGTCGCGCAGCGCCTCGATCACGCTGGCGAGGTGGGCGCGGACGGCCTTCTCGGCCGCCTGCGGGTCCCTGGACCTGATCGTCTCGATCATCGCCAGATGCTCGTTCAGGGAGTGCTGCGGGCGTCCCGGCCGCAGCGCCAACTGGAATCGGTGCCGCACCAGTTGGGCGTTCAGCCGCTCCAGCAGATCCACTGCGGTCTGCTGACCGGAGAACTCCCGCACCGTGGCGTGCAGCTCCTGGTTGAGCTCGGAGTAGGTCACCGGCTCGCCGTCTGCCACGGCCTTGGTCATCGCCGTGCCCAGCTCGGTCAGCTCGGCGAGCTGCTCGTCGCTGGCCAGGGTCGCCGCCTTGGCCGCGCACAGTCCTTCGAGGACCATGCGGCACTCGGTGATGGCGACCGCCTCCTCGACGGTCACCACCCGCACCCGGGAACCCCGGTTGCGGATCCGCTCGACGAGGCCCTGGGCCTCCAGATCGATGAGCGCGGCCCGGATGCTGGCCCGTGTCACCCCGAACTGCTCGGCGAGCTCGTTCTCCACCAGCCGCTGCGCCGGTGCCATCTCGCCGTGCAGGATCGCCTGCCGCAGCTGCGCGAACGCATGCTGCTTGGCCTGCTCTCCGGTGCTCGGACGGGCTTCTTTCGGCATCGTTGCCCTCCCTGAGTGAGTGCCTGTCGAACCTAAATCTAGCCAAACAAGATTGTCAACAATTTTGTCTGCCGTATCGCCCACACGGCTCGCCTCCACAGGCGGAACGGGCGGGACGACGGCGACCGCGCCGACCACGGCGGCACACGGGTCAGCGTCCTCACCGCGAGGCCGCGGGACGCGAGCAGCGAGCCGCGGGACCTGTGACGCATAGGGCGGGCGTACGACCCGGGCGCCCCGTGGCCGACCCGGCAGCCGGAGCCGCCGCGGGCGTGGATCAGCGCCGGATCTTCTCGGTCGGCCCGGGTGGAACCGGTGTCACGCCAGGCAGGCCACGCCCTCGAGACCGGTGTCCGTCGCGCCGGCGACCAAGACGAACTGTCCGCTGCCGCGGAGCGGCGACCGGGGCGCACCCGCGTCGTTCACGTGCATGGCGGGACCGGTCAGGCGGGGCTCGTGGTGGGCGTCCGGGCCGGGAGGTCGAGCGGGGTCTCGGTGTGGGCGAGGAAGTCGTGGACCATCCGGCGGAAGAGCACGGCGAGGTGCTCCAGCTCCTCGGGCGCCCAGTCCGCGAGGGCCAGTTCCACTCCCTGACGGCTCACCTCCCGTATGCGCTCCACCGCGGCCAGGCCCGCGTCCGTGAGCTGCACGCGCTGGGCCCGGCGGTCGTCCGGGTCCGCGATCCGCACGACGTACCCGCTCCGCTCCAACTGCCCGAGTTGGCGGGTGACGTGGGAGGCCTCCACGGAGAGCCGGACCGCCAGCACCCCGGGCCGTACCGGATCGCTCGCGGCGATGTTGCGCAGGATGGCCACCGCGGCCCGGTCCAGGTCCAGGCCGGCCGCCGCCATCAGCCGCTCGTGCTGCCGGGCCCTCCCGGCCAGATAGGTCATCCGGCTGAGGACGTGCTCGATCTCGACCACGTTCGCCGACACGGCTACTGCCGACGCGGGATCCTGTGCGGGCATGGCGCCCCCTCGGCGTAGTTGCCTAACTTAAGCAATATCCAGATGATTGCTTGACTTAAGTAACTCGCACGTGCTTGCCTAAGTCAAGCAAGGCGACACGGACGGGGCCCGCGTTGAGCGGACGCGGGCCCTCGCGCCCAACCTGTGGGGACAGGGGAAAGGCGCGGTCGCCGGGCCCGGAGGCGGACCACTCCCCCCTGTCCGCCGCCCGGGCCCGGTGGCACAACTCCTCAGCACCGCCTCTCAGTACTCCGGAAAGTGAGACACCCCATGGCCACGATGAAGTCCGTCCGCACCGCGAAGGACAAGGTCGACGTGGTGGACGTCGAGCAGCCCGCACCCGGCCCCAAGGACGCCCTCGTGCGGATCCGGGCCTGCGGGATCTGCGGTACGGACACCTTCTTCCTCCATATGGGCGGCATGCCCGCCGGCGCGGACGGATCGATGCGGGCCATCCCGCTCGGCCACGAGCCGGCCGGCGAGGTCGTCGCGCTGGGCGCCGAGGTGCAGGGTCTGAAGGTCGGCGACCGCGTCGTCGTCAACCCGCAGGGCGTGCCCTCGGGCATCATCGGCTGCGGCGGCGACATCGGCGGCATGGACGAGTACGTGCTCATCGAGAACGCAGAGGTCGGCACGAGCGTCGCCGTCTTCCCGGACGACATGCCCTTCGACGTCGCCTCCCTCAACGAACCCATGGCGGTCGCCCGGCACGCCGTAAACCGCTCCGGGGCGAAGCCCTCGGACAAGGTGGTCGTGTTCGGCGCCGGGCCCATCGGTCTGGGCGCCGCGATCTGGCTGAAGCTGCGGGGCGTGGAGCACGTGACCGTGGTCGACATCATCCCCGAGCGGCTGGAGACCGCGCTGGCGGTCGGCGCCGACGCGGTCGTCAACTCCGCCACGGAGGACCTCACGGCCCGGCTGACGGAGCTGCACGGGGCGGCCGTCAACGCCCTGGGGCAGCCGCGGGTCGGCACGGACATCTACCTCGACGCGGCGGGGGCGCCCGCGGTCTTCAACTCCGTGATCGCCAACGCCAAGTGGCACGCGAAGCTGGTCATGGTCGCCGTACAGAAGAAGGGGGAGGTCGACCTCGGCGGCATGCTGCGCAGCGAGCTCACGCTCATCGCCTCGCAGGGGTATCCGACCGAGATCTTCGAGGTCACCGCGGAACTCGTGGAGCACAGGGAGCGGTTCTCGAAGCTGATCAGCCACCGGGTGCCGTTCGGTGAGGTGGGGCGGGCGTTCGAGCTGGCGCTGACGCCCGGGGCCGCGGAGAAGGTCGTCGTGACCTTCGACGGCGACCAGGCGTAGGTACGCCGCAGACAGTGCCACGATGCGTCTTCCGGCGTCCGCGGCTTCGTGTGGCTGGTGGCACGGTTCCCCGCGCCCCTTCCAGGCGCGCGAGCGCGCGGCAGTGGACGCACCGGAGTGAACAGGGACCCCCACCCCATGATCGACAACCCGCGGGCTCTTCCCCGCGAGCGTCCGGGCCGCTGCGACACGGCCCTGCCCCTCGCCCTCCTGGTCTGCTCCCTTCCCGGGAGCCTCGTCACCCTGCCGGGCGACGACCCCGTGGTCAGCTGGTGGCCCGGGGTGCTGCTGACCGGGGTCGCGTGCACGGCGCTGCTGTGGCGCCGGCGCCGGCCTCGTGTCACCACGGCCGTGGCCATCGTCTGCGCGACGGTCGTGTCCGCGCTGGGCTACATCGTCACCGTTCTGCTGCTCGGTCCGCTCATGACCGCTCTCTACGGTCTGGCCCTGCGCACGGACCGCAGGACCGCCAACACCTTCGCGCTCGCGGGCATCGTCTGCCTGATCTCGGCGGCCGTGCCGGCCGGTCCCGGTGACGAACCCCTGATCCTCAAGCTGCTCGGGCCCGCCGCCTGGCTGCTGCTGCCCATCGCCCTCGGCACCACGACCAGGCTTCGCGGCGCCTACCTGGAAGCCGTGCAGGCCCGGGCCGAGCACGCGGAGCGCACCCGGGAGGAGGAGGCCCGGCACCGGGTCACCGCCGAGCGGATGCGGATCGCCCGTGATCTGCACGACGTGGTCGCCCACCACCTCCTGCTGGCCAACATGCAGGCCGCCGCGGTCGGCCGCCTGCTGCCCGCACGGCCCGGCGACGCCGGGAGGATCGCCGCCGAGCTGGCCGGCACCACCTCGTCGGCGCTGCGCGAGCTCAAGGCCACCGTGGGCCTGCTGCGGCATGACACCGATCACGCGACCGACAGCGACGGAACACCGGAGCCCACCCCGGGACTCGCCCGGCTGCCGGAACTCGCCGCCTCCTTCCGCCCTACCGGGCTCACGGTCACCCTGATCACCGAGGGAACGGCGAGACCCCTGTCCGCCGGTGCCGACCTCACGGCGTACCGCGTCGTCCAGGAAGCCCTCACCAACGTCACCAAGCACGCGGCCGTCGACACGGCGGAGGTACGGCTCGTCCACCGCGCCGACAGCCTGCTCATGTCCGTCACCGACGGTGGCACCGCGTACGCCGACTCCCCCTCCCCCGGCGGCGGTTACGGCCTGATCGGCATGACCGAGCGGGTCCGTTCGGCAGGCGGCCGGATCCGGACGGGGCACCGTCCGCAGGGCGGTTTCGAGGTGGTCGTCGAACTGCCGTACCGCGTGGCGGAACCGGCCGTCTGAGCCGTGTCGCCCAGACCACAGCAGATTGAACTTGCTTAACTCAATCAATTACGATTCACTTGAGTAAGTCAAGCAACTCCTTTGTCCCGACGGAGGCCCCAGCCATGTCCGACGCCCTTGCCCGACCCGCCGAAGCGGGGTCGTTCTCCCCGCCGAAGCCGAACGCCGTGGTGGCGGTGCTGGCCCTGGCCGGAATCGTCGTCTCGCTGATGCAGACCCTGATCATCCCGATCGTCCCCGAGCTCCCCAAGCTCCTGAACGCCGAGGCCTCCGACACCGCCTGGGCGGTCACCGCCACCCTGCTCGCCGCGTCCGTGGCCACCCCGGTCGTCGGACGGCTCGGCGACATGTTCGGCAAGCGCCGGATGCTGCTGCTCAGCATCGTGCTGCTGGTGTCCGGTTCGGTGGTCTGCGGCCTCGCCGACTCCCTCGTCCCGATGATCATCGGACGTGCCCTGCAGGGCCTCGCCGCCGCGGTGGTACCGCTCGGCATCAGCATCATGCGGGACGCGCTGCCGGCCGACCGGCTCGCCGGGTCCACCGCGCTGATGAGCGCCTCGCTAGGGGTCGGCGGTGCGGTGGGACTGCCCGCCGCCGCGTTCATCGCCGACAAGTGGGACTGGCACATCCTGTTCTGGGTCTCCGCGTGCCTCGGCGCCGTCGCCTTCGCCCTCGTACTGCTGGTCGTCCCCGAGTCGAAGGTGCGCGCCGGAGGCCGTTTCGACCTGGTCGGCGCCATGGGCCTGTCGGCCGGTCTCGTCTCCCTGCTCCTGGCCGTCTCCAAGGGCGGTGACTGGGGCTGGACCAGCGCCTCCACGCTGGGTCTCGGCATCGCCGCGGTCGTGATCTTCCTCAGCTGGGGCCGGTGGGAGCTGCGCAGCACGCAGCCGCTGGTCGACCTCCGTACGACCGCGAAGCCGCAGGTGCTGTTCACCAACCTCGCCTCGGTGGCCCTCGGGTTCTCGATGTTCGCGATGTCCCTGGTGCTCCCGCAGCTGCTCCAGCTGCCCTCGCAGACCGGCTACGGCCTGGGCAGGTCGATGCTGACCGTCGGTCTGGTGCTGGCCCCGCAGGGCCTGGTCATGATGGCCATGTCCGCCGTCTCCGCGGGCGTCACCAAGGCCAAGGGCCCCAAGGTCACCCTGATGATCGGCGCCCTGATCGTCGCCGCCGGCTACGGCCTCAACATCGTCCTGATGTCCGAGGTCTGGCACCTCGTCCTGGTCTCCTGCATCATCGGCGCCGGCATCGGCTTCACCTACGGCGCGCTGCCCGCCCTGATCATGAGTGCCGTGGACCCCACCCAGACGGGTGCCGCCAACAGCCTCAACACCCTGATGCGGTCACTGGGCACCTCCTTCGCCAGCGCTCTCGCCGGCGTGATCCTGGCCCAGATGACCACCGACTTCGGCGGGGTCGCGCTGCCCTCGGAGAACGGCTTCAAGGTCGTCATGGCCATCGGTGCCGGGGCCGCACTGCTCGCCTTCCTCGCCGCGACCTTCATTCCGCGTCAGCGGCGGGCGGCGCAGGACGCTCCGGCCGACGGTCCGGTGGAGCCCTCGGACGTCACCGCCAAGGCGTAGGCCCGGGCCGGACGGCCGTCACCCTTCTTCGGGGTGGCGGCCGTCCGGCATGCACGACTCCGGCTCCGTACGCCTACTTGATCAGGGCGTTCGCCACCACGACCACCACTCCCAGCATCGCGTCCACCACCCCGATGGTCACCGCGACGGCCCACGGCCGGTGCGACCAGCGGGCCGTGACCAGGCCGAGGGTGAACAGGAGGGTGATGTTGAGGACGAAGGCCGCGTACTCGACGCCGTTCGCCGGCCACCAGCCCCAGCCGGCGCCGGCCAGCAGGAGAACCGTCGGCAGGACCGCGGCGACCAGGGGCCACTCGTCGGCGAGGACGCGCAGGGCGTCCCAGCGGCGGTGCGGGGCGCGCTCGGCGATGTAGTGGGCGTAGCCGTGCGCGAGGGCGGAGGCGAGGGCGGTCACCAGCAGCCAGAGGGCGTCGTAGCTGCGGCTGTCCCGGGAGGTGTGCCCGTACTGGGTGAGGGCCGCGACCATGGAGCAGGCCAGGACCGAGCCGTAGACGCCGCCGAAGAGGACGGCCTCACGGGTGTCGTGCAGGTGCGGCCGGGCCGCGGCACACTCGGTGTCCGCCATGCCCTCCACGATCACCTGGGGCGAGGCACGCCGCCAGTCCACGACGAAGTGTCCTGCCACCTGCGCCGACACTGCGCACACTGTCGACGGCCGGGTCGGGAACGGCCCGGCTAGGGTCGCTTCATGGACCACAGCTTCGTACTCCACATCCCCGACGCCGAGCTCGATTCGGAGCCCCTCGCCCGGGAGCAGATCGTCTCCGGGACTCCCGAGGTGACCGGGAAGGTGGTCTGGGAGTCGGAGGACGGCCGCCAGATCCGCGGCATCTGGCAGATCACCCCCGGGGTCGTCACCGACACGGAGGCGGACGAGCTGTTCGTCGTGATCAGCGGTTCGGCGACCATCGAGGTCGACGGCGGCCCCACGTTGCGGGTGGGGCCCGGCGACATGGCCGTGCTGCGGGAGGGCGACCGGACGACCTGGACGGTGCACGAGACACTGCGGAAGGCGTACGCGATCAATCTGTGAGCGGGCTCGCCGTCGTCCCCCGGATCTCGAGCGCCGGGGCGGCGAGATCCGTACGGCCCGCTCCGCCGCGCCCCTCGAACCGGTCCAGCAGACAGCGTGCCGCGCGGCGGCCGACCTCGTGGCTGGCGTTGTCCACGGTGGTGAGCCAGACGTGGCGCAGCCGGGCGATGCTCGTGTTGTCGTAGCCGACGACGGACAGGTCGCGCGGGACGGCCAGGCCCAGTTCCTCGGCGGCCGACAGCGCGCCGATGGCGGCGATGTCGTTGAAGGCGAAGACGGCGGTCGGCCGGTCGGGGCGGCTCAGCAGCCGGACCGTGGTGCGGTAGCCGCCCTCCTCGGTCATGTCGCTCGCCTCGACGACCGCCTCCCCCGCGAGGCCGTGCGCCCGCATGGCCGCCTCGAAGCTGCGCCGGCGCAGCTCGCCGACCGCGCCGTAGCCGGCGATGTGCGCGATGCGCCGGTGACCGAGGCCGATCAGGTGCTCGGTGACCAGGCGGGCGCCGCGCTCGTCGTCGTTGGCGACGACGTCCACGCCCGGCAGGTGCGGCTCGCGTGCGCCCGCCACCACCACGGGGAGGCGCTCGGCGACCGGCCCGAGCGCGGCGGGGTCGGGCAGGGTGCCGACCACGACCAGGCCGTCCACGCCGAGGTCCAGGAAGGGACCGGCCGGGTCCTGTCCGGTACGGCGGTTGAGGCGGGCGTCGGCCAGGAGCATGCGCAGGCCGTTGTCGTGGAGCAGGGAGTTCAGGCCGTCGAGCAGGTCGACGAACCAGGGGTTGCGCAGGTCGTTCAGGAGGACGCCGACCGTGCGGGTGCGCTGCTCGCTGAGGCTGCGGGCGGCGGCGTTCGGGCGGTAGCCGAGCTCGCGCACGGCCCGCAGCACGGCCTCCCGCTTCTCCGGGCGCACCTGGTCGGAACCCCTCAGGACGAGCGAGACGAGTGACTTCGAGACACCGGCCCGGTCGGCCACATCGCGGATCGTCGGCGGTCTCATGAGCATGGACCGTTCCATGGCCCGGTGCGGCTTGTCAAAGGGTTGACAGCTTGCGGAGACGGCACCCAAGGTGACCTGGACAGAATATGGACCGGTCCAAAGAGGGGCTGTCAGTCATGGTGGACACGCTGGGCGTCGCCGTCGTCGGATTCGGCTGGATGGGGCGGGTGCACAGCCAGGCCTACGCCCGTGTCCCGCACCACTACCCCGGGCTCGCCCTGCGTCCGCGGCTCGTGACCGTCGCCGAGGACGTCCCGGGACGGGCCGAGGAGGCCGCGGCGCAGTTCGGGTTCGCCTCCACGACCCGCGACTGGCGTGAGGTCGTCACCGACCCGCGCGTGCAGGCCGTCAGCATCACCGCCCCGAACTTCCTGCACCGCGAGATCGGTGTCGCGATGGCCGAGGCGGGCAAGCACATCTGGATCGAGAAGCCGGTGGGCCTGACCGCCGCGGACGCCCGGGCGGTGGCCGACGCGGCAGCCACCATGGGGGTGCGGAGCGCGGTCGGTTTCAACTACCGCAACGCGCCCGCCGTCGAGGCCGCCCGTGAGCTGATCGCCGCCGGGGAGATCGGGACGGTCACGCATGTCCGCGTCCGGCTGTTCAGCGACTACGCGGCCCACCCGCAAGGTGCCCTGACCTGGCGTTACGAGCGGGAGCGCGGCGGCAGCGGAGTGCTCGGCGACCTCGCGTCGCACGGCGCCGACCTGGCCCGTTTCCTGCTCGGCGACATCGTCTCGCTGACGGCCGACACCGCGATCTTCCTGCCGGAGCGCGCCCGCCCCACCGGCGCCACCGCCGGGCACACCCTCGCGACCGGAGAGCTCGGGCCGGTCGAGAACGAGGACTACGTCAACTGTCTGCTGCGCTTCGCCTCCGGCGCCCGGGGAGTCCTGGAGGCCTGCCGGGTCTCGGTCGGCGAGCAGAACAACTACGGCTTCGAGGTGCACGGCACGAAGGGCGCGGTGTTCTGGGACTTCCGCCGCATGGGCGAGCTGGGTGTCAGCCGCGGGACGACGTACCAGGACCAGCCGGTCAGCACCACGTATGTCGGCCCGGGAGACGGGGAGTTCGGCGCCTTCCAGCCGGGCGCGGCCAACGCCATGGGCTACGACGACCTGAAGGTCGTGGAGGCGTACCGCTTCCTGCGGTCGATCGCCGAGGACACGTCGTACGGGGCCACGTTGCAGGACGCCGTGCACAGCGCCGCCGTACTGGACGCCATGTCCCGGTCCGCGGAGAGCCGTTCGTGGGTGGAGGTGTCGGTGTGACGGTCCCCGGGGTGGAGTGACGCGCGGCGACGACCCCGGAATCGGCGTTCGGGCCCGGAGCGCCGGGGCGCTCGTGACCGCCCCGCCCGCGCCCGCCGACCTGCGCGCCGGAAATCCGGTGCCGTACGGGAAGCCGAGAAGCGGGCGATCGCCGGGTGCCCGCGGGAAGAAGGCCGCCCCGGTACCTAGTACGGCATGTTGTACGGCGTGACGACCTGTATCGCCGAAGGTGCCGTCACCCCCGCGGGCGGCAACGCCCCGTGCGCCCGCATCACGATCTGACACGCCTCCCGCATGTCCTGCCGCAGGTCGTGGTGGAGCACGGCGGACAGCCGGTGTTCCCGCAGCAGGCGGTCGTTGTCGTGGTCCAGGTCGTGGGCCACGAACACCGCGCACTCCCGGCCCAGGTCCTCGAAGGCCCGCAGGGTGGCGATGTTGCCGCCGCCGATCGAGTACACCGCGCGGATCTCCGGGTCCCGCTCCAGGGCGGCCCGCACGAGGTCGTACTGCGTGGCGTCCAGGCCCTGTCCCTCGGCGATCTCGACGACGCTGCGATCCGGGTGCCGGGTGCGCATGCCGCTGCGGAAACCCATCTCGCGCTCCTCCTCGTTGCGGAAGAAGCCGCTGCTCAGGCTGGTGAGGACGTTGCCGGGGCGGTCGCCGAGCCACTGGCCCATGAGGTAGGCGGCGGTCGCTCCCGCCGCCCGGTTGTCGATGCCGACGTAGGCGAGGCGGGCGGTGGAGGGCAGGTCGGTGACCAGCGTGACCACGGGGATGCCCGCCTCGGCGAGCCGGCCGACGGCCGCGGTGACCTCGGGGACGTCCGGGGCCTTGAGGATCACGCCCTGCGAGCCGCGCCGCGCTATCCGGTCGAGGGTCTTCGCCAGTTCCGCCACCGGGCCCGTCTCGCGGAAGTGGAAGCGGGAGCGCACGACGGCGGGGTGCAGGGCGGGCAGCTCGGCCTCCAGAGCGGCGCGCACGGCCGTGGAGAAGCGTTCCGGCGTCTGCATCACTATGTCGATCATGAAGGTGCGGCCGACCAGCCGGACCTGGGTGCGCTGCCGGTCCAGGTCTGTGATCGCCTGCTGGACCTCGCGGGCCGTACTCGCCCGGACGCCGCCCCTGTCGTTCAGGACCCGGTCGACGGTGGCCTCGCTCAGCCCCGCCTGTCGTGCGATTTCCCGGATCGGGAACGGGTGTCCCACGAGTCTGCTCCTTGAGGGGTTTTTGATGGCCGCCTGCTGGTTGTTCGACGCGTTTGTCATGACAAGAATGACAGCGCTGAGTCGCCCCTGTCACCGAGAGGACGCCGATGTCCTTCACCGCCGTACACCACCGCGCCTGGCTGTCCGAGCAGGACTGCGACCTCGACTCCTTCCGCACGCTCGTCGAGCGGACCGCCGACCCCGCCGACTACCCGCACGCCGCCGGTGCGGAGCGGAACGTCCTGCTGTACGACGCCGAGCGTGTCCTCGGCGCCAAGGACCGCCGGGACGTGCAGGAGGAACTGGTGCGGGCCCTGACCGACGGCCCCGGGGTCGTGGTCCTCCAAGGGGCGTTCGCCGATCACGCGGTCGTCGACCGGTTCACCGAGGTCTTCGACTCACTGATCCGCGAGCAGTATGCGGCGGGCACGACCGCGGGCGACCACTTCGCGAAGCCCGGAGCCAACGAGCGGGTGTGGAACGCGCTGGAGAAGGCGGCCCTCTACGACCCCTCGGCGTTCGCCGACTACTACGCCAACCCCGTCGTCGCCCTGGTCTGCGAGGCCTGGCTCGGCCCGGGCTACCAGGTCACCTCGCAGGTCAACGTGGTCAACCCGGGCGGCCTCGCCCAGACCGTGCACCGCGACTACCACCTCGGTTTCCTCTCCGACGAGGTCGCCGCGGCCTATCCGGCGCATGTGCACCGCCTCTCCCCCGTGCTGACGCTCCAGGGCGCCGTCGCGCACTGCGACATGCCGGTCGAGTCGGGGCCCACGCTGTACCTGCCGTTCTCGCAGCGGTTCGAGCCCGGTTACCTGGCGTGGCGGCGGCCGGAGTTCCAGGCGTACTTCAAGGAGCACCACGTCCAGCTGCCGCTCGCGAAGGGCGACGCCGTGTTCTTCAACCCGGCGCTGTTCCACGCGGCCGGGACCAACCGCACCACGGACGTACGGCGCATGGTCAACCTGCTCCAGGTGTCCTCGGCGTTCGGGCGGGCCATGGAGACCGTGGACCGGGAGGCGGTGTCGAACGCCGTCTACCCCGTGCTGCTGCGGCGCAAGGCGGAGGGTGCCGACGCGGAGTGGCTCGACAACGTGATCGCCGCGAGCGCCGAGGGCTACCCCTTCCCCACCAACCTCGACAGCGACCCACCGGTCGACGGCCTGGCCCCGCCCTCCCAGGCGGACCTCGTACGACGGGCGCTCGCCGAGGGCTGGATCGCGCGAGTGCTGCGGGACGCGCTGCGGGCAGGTGCCGACCGGCGCATCAGCTGACCCGCCACGGGCGGCAGGTCGGTACGACATCCGAAAGGGACTGGCACATTCATGGGACTTCTCGACGACAAGGTCGTCCTCGTCAACGGCGGCAGCCAGGGCGTCGGTGCCGCCATCGCGCGGGCCGCCGTCCGTGAGGGGGCGGTCGTGGCCGTCACCGGGCGCCGGCCGGAGCCCGGTGAGGCGCTGGTGGCGGAGCTGGCGGCGGCCGGCGGCAAGGCGATGTTCGTCCGCGCCGACCTCGCCGACGCCGAGCAGGCCAAGGCGTCCGTCACGCGGGTCGTCGAGGCGTACGGCCGGGTCGACTGCCTGGTGAACTCCGCCGGGCTCACCTCCCGGGGCACGCTCCTCGACACCACGCCCGAGCTGTTCGACCAGCACATCGCGATCAACCTGAAGGCGCCGTTCTTCGCCATGCAGGCGGCGGTCGCGGACATGGTCGGCCGGGGGGCACCCGGCACGGTCGTCAACATCATCACGTCCTCGGCGCACGGCGGGCAGCCGTTCCTCGCTCCCTACGTCGCCGCGAAGGCCGGTCTGATCGGCCTCACCCGCAACGCCGCGCACGCGCACCGCTGGGACCGGGTCCGGATCAACGGCCTCAACATCGGCTGGACGGCGACCGAGGGCGAGGACGCCACCCAGAAGGCCTTCCACGGCGCCGGTGACGACTGGCTCGACGAGGCCGCCGCCCGGCTCCCGATGGGCAAGCTCGGCCAGCCGGACGAGATCGCCGACTTCGTGGTCCTCCTGCTGTCCGACCGGTCGGGCGTGGTGACCGGATCGGTGATCGACTGGGACCAGAACGTCCTCGGCGGCCTCGACTGACCTCCCCCTTCCCCGCTCTCCGCTCTCTGCGTTTCCCTCGAAAAAACCGCTCGCACGTACCGCTTTCTAGGAGCTGCACCCCCATGCGCATCGGAATCCTCGGCCTCGGCCGCATCGGCGCCTTCCACGCCGAGACCCTCTCCGGACTCGACGCCGTCGAGTCGCTCGTCCTCACCGACCCCTTCGCGGAGGCCGCCAAGTCCGCCGCCGAGCGGTTCGGCGGCGAGGTCGTGGACTCGCCCGAGGCCCTGCTGGCCGCCGGCGTGGACGGCATCGTGATCGCGGCGGCGACGGACGCCCACCCGGGGCTGATCCTGGCGGGCGTCGAGGCCGGCATCCCCGTCTTCTGCGAGAAGCCCGTCGCCAAGCACATGAGCGAGGGCGTCGAGGTCCTCAGGGCCGTCGAGGGCAGTGACGTGCCGATCCAGATCGGCTACAACCGCCGCTTCGACACCGGTTTCGTCAACGCCCGGGCCGCCGTGCAGAGCGGTGAGCTGGGCAAGCTGCACACCGTGCGCTCGACGACGCTGGACCCGGCCCCGCCGCCGGCCGCGTACGTCGCCGCCTCCGGGGGCATCTTCCGGGACTGCTCGGTCCACGACTTCGACATCATCCGCTGGGTGACCGGCCGCGAGGTCGTCGAGGTGTACGCCGTCGGCGGCAACCGGGGCGCCGACTACATCAAGGACGCGGGCGACGCCGACACCACCGGCGCGCTCCTCACTCTCGACGACGGCACGATCGCGGTGATCTCCAACTCCCGTCACAACGCCCGGGGTTACGACGTCCGCATGGAGATCCACGGCTTCACGGACTCCATCGCGGTCGGCCTGGAGGACAAGCTGCCGCTGCGCTCGGTCGAGCCCGGTGTGACCTTCCCCGCGGGCACCCCGCACGACTTCTTCATGGACCGCTTCACGGCCGCCTACCGCGCCGAACTCACCGCGTTCACCGAGGTCGTGGCCGGCACCCGGCCCTCGCCGTGCACGATCTCGGACGCCCTGGAGGCGGGCTGGATCGCCGAGGCGTGCACGCTGTCGCTGCACGAGCACCGCCCGGTGACGATCGCCGAGGTCCGCTCCGCCTGACCCCTCCCCTGTGTCCCGGGTGCACAAGGCCCCGGGGCACAGGTGTGTGAACGCTCCGCTCCCGGCGCCCGTTCACGGTCACCGTCCCGCACCAACGAGGAGGAACCCCCGACATGAGCGAACCGCTGCGCATCGGAGTGCTGGGAGCCGCGCGGATCAGCGAGAGCTCGCTGATCGGCCCGGCCCGGGCGCTCGGCCACCGGGTCGTCGCGGTGGCCGCGCGCGACCGGTCCCGCGCCGAGGCCTACGCGGCCGGGCACGGTGTGGAGCGGGTGGCGGGGTCGTACGCCGAACTGATCGCCGACCCCGAGGTCGAGGTCGTCTACAACCCGCTCGCCAACGGCCTGCACGGGCCGTGGAATCTCGCGGCGCTCGCCGCCGGCAAGCACGTCCTGTCGGAGAAGCCGTCGGCGAGCAACGCCGAGGAGGCCGTGGAGGTGCGGGAGGCGGCCGCGAAGGCCGGGACGGTCTTCATGGAGGCCTTCCACTACCTGTTCCACCCGCTCACCCGGCGGCTGCACGAGATCCTCGGGAGCGGTGAGATCGGCGAACTGCGGCACGCCGAGGCCCTGGTGGCGATCCCCGCGCCCCCGGACACCGACCCGCGCTGGTCGCTGCCACTGGCCGGTGGCGCGGTGATGGACCTCGGCTGCTACAGCCTGCACGCGCTGCGCATGCTGGCGCCGTGGGCGGGCGGCGCACCGCAGCTGGTGGCCGCGCGCGGCGGGGAGCGAAGCGAGATGGGGGTCCCCCCGGACGGAGTCTGGGGGAGGGCGGCGGCGCCGGGGGTCGACGAGTGGCTGGACGCCGACCTGGCCTTCCCCGGCGGCGCGACCGGGTCCGCGCGCTGCCACATGGCGTACGACCGGCTGGAGATGAGCTGCCGGATCGTCGGTTCCCTGGGCGAGGTGCTCGCGCCGAACTTCGTGCTGCCGCAGCGCGACGACCGGGTCGTGGTGCGCACGGCCGACGGCGAGCGCACCGAGCGGCTCGGCACCCGGTCGTCGTACACCTACCAGCTGGAGGCGTTCGCGGACCGGGTGCGCGGGGGTACGCCGCTGCCGCTGGACGCGGACGACGCGCTGACGACGATGACGCTGATCGACGCCGCCTACCGGGCGGCCGGGTTCGAGCCGCGGCCGCGTTCGGAGGCGGTGCGGTGACACCGCCGAGGGCGTGCTCCGAACGTGGGCCCGTCCGCCCGCCGGGCAGGCGGGGCTACCCCAACACGCCTCAGGCGTCGCGCAGTTCCGCCAGTTCGCGCCGGGTGCTCAACTCCTTCTCGGTCTGCCCGAGTTCACCGAGCACGTCGGCGAGGCAGTCCAGAGCCGACGGCAGCACACTCGTGCCGTGCGGCTTGCGGGCCTCGGCCACCGCCTCCCCGGCGCGGGCTCGGGCCTCCGCCGGGTCGCCGGTGGCGCTGTGACAGCGGGCGAGGTCGATCAGGAGCCGTACCCGCAGCGGCAGGACGATCGCGGGCACGGTCCAGGCGACGGCGCCCCGCGCGGCCTCCCTGGCCTCGGGGCCCACGCCCAGCGCGTCCTCGTACCGCTCCAACCGGGTGAGCCCGCCGACCAGTTCGGCCAGGACCCGTGGCCGCACCAGCGCGACGCGCGCCGATTCCCTGAGCGACATGGCGGCGAGGAGCGCGGCGCACTCCTCGTACACGGCCACGGACTCCTCCGCACGGCCGGCCGCGGCGAGCACCAGCCCGTACGTCCGCAGCGCGCCGGACAGGGTGCCGAAGGACCGCTCCCCGCGCCCCGGGACGGGGTGGGCGCGGTACAGCTCCACGGCCTCCCGGGCCGCCGCCTCGGCCTCCTCGATCCGTCCCGCGTCCGTGAGTGCCTGCGCCCGCAGGTGTACGGCGAACGCGGTCAGTGCCGGTGACCGGGGCGCGTCCGGCGAGGACAGTGCGGCGTCGGCCGCCGCGCAGGCCTCGTCCTGGCGGTCGTTGAGCAGCAGCGCGTAGGCGCGCAGGGCCTGGGCGCGGCGGAGCCCGTCGGCCCCGTCGGCCAGTGAGCCGTACACCGCGACGGCTTCCTCGGCCCAGGCCAGTCTCCGGGTGGGCGACGGCGGCCACAGCGCCACCCGGCCGGGCGTCACACTGTGCAGCAGACCGGCGCCGAGCAGCCCTCCGGCCTTCTCCGGCGCCAGCCTGGCCGCCGCGCGCGGCAACGGCAGCAGTATCCCTACGAGCCCCATACGCACCCCCTCGCCGCCCCGCCGAGGACAGCCGCGTCATGGTCGCACAGCGGGTCCCGCCGGGGCCGCGATTCACGGGGTACGTAGCGAGCATGGGGGAACTTCGCCGAACTCCCCCCGCGCGGGCCGGGGTCAGCCGTACAGCGCGGGCCGCTCCACCAGTTCCACCGGCACCCGGCCGCCCTCGGTCAGCGAGCGCACGCCCGCCTCGCACACGGCGGCCGCGGCGTAGCCGTCCCAGACGCTCGGGCCGGTGACCTCGCCCCGGCGGGTGGCGTCGACCCAGGCCTGGACCTCGCGGTCGTAGGCGTCGGCGAAGCGTTCGACGAAGTCCTGGGCGATGGTGCCGCCCCATCGCCCCGCCATGTCGGTGACCATGGCGTGGCCGTCGCCGATGCGGGCGGTGCCGCGTTCACAGACGGCCTCGGCCCGGACCTGGTAGCCGAAGCCGCAGTTGACGAAGATCTCCACGTCGGAGAGGGCGCCGCCGTCGGTCTCGAAGACGACGAACTGCGGGTCCTGGAGGTCGTCGGGGGCGTTCGCCGACGGGGTCGGGCGCAGTACCGTGACCGCGGTGATCTCGTGTCCGAGGAGCCAGCGGGTCACGTCGGTCTCGTGGGCCACGGAGTCGCTGATCAGCATGGAGCTGGTGAAGAAGGACGGGCTCGCGGCGTTGCGGTGCCGGTTGTGCAGCATGAGCGGCCGCCCCAACTGGCCGGTGTCCAGCAGGGCTTTGAGCTTCATGTACTCGGCGTCGTAGCGCCGCATGAAGCCCACCTGGACGCGCCGGCGCCCGAGTCGCCGCTCGGCCTCCAGGACCCGCAGCGCGGAGGCCGCGTCGGGGGTGAGCGGCTTCTCGCACAGCACCGGCAGATCGTGCTCGAAGGCCTGGATCAGCGCCGCCTCGTGGGCGGGGCCGGGTGAGGCGATCAGGACGGCGTCGACGTCGGCCGCCGCCATCGCGGAGGCCGGGTCGGTGTAGGCGGTGCAGCCGTCGACGCGGGCCGCGATGCGTTCGGCGCGCTCCGCGTCGACGTCCACGACGGCGCTCACCCGGGCTCCGCTGACGACCTCGTGGATGCGGCGGACGTGGTCGGCGCCCATCTTGCCGGTGCCGATGACGGCGACGCGCAGGGTGCCTCGCTCGGTCATGGTCGTCCCTTCAGGCGCCGCAGGACCTCAGGAACTTTCGGGTGCGCACCGCGATGGGGAGCGGCTTGTCCGGCTCGCAGGGGTACATGTCCTGCTCGACGATGGCGAACAGCTCCACGCCGAGCTGCTGTGCCGCGACCAGGACCGGCTCCAACTCGGGTACGCCGGAGGGCGGTTCGCACATCACTCCGCGCTGCACGGCCGGGCCGAAGGGGACCCCGTTCTTGACGACGTCCGCGAGGATCTCCGGGTCGACCTGCTTGAGGTGCAGATAGCCGATGCGTTCGCCGTAGGTCTCGATGAGCTTGACGCTGTCGCCGCCGCAGTAGGCGTAATGGCCCGTGTCCAGGCAGAGGTTGACGAGGTCGGAGTCCGTCGAGTCGAGGAAGTGCTCGACGTGGTCCTCGGTGTCGAGGTGGGTGTCGGCGTGCGGGTGGACGACGATGTCCAGGCCGTACGCCTCCTTCACCTCGTGGCCGAGCCGTTCCATGCCCTTGGTCAGGTGGGCCCACTGCTCGTGGGTCAGCTCCGCCGGCTCCAGGATCTCGGCGGTCTTGTCGTCGCGCCAGAAGGACGGGATGACGACGAGATGCTCCGCACCCATGGCCTGGGTGAGCGCCGCGACCTGGCTGACGTGCTCCCAGGTGGCCTCCCAGACCGAGGGGCCGCGGTGCAGACCGGTGAAGACGGTGCCCGCCGAGACCTTGAGGTCACGCCTGGCGATCTCGTCGGTGAGCCGGGCCGGGTCGGTCGGCAGATAGCCGTACGGACCCAGCTCGATCCAGGAGTAGCCCGCCTCGGCGACCTCGTCCAGGAAGCGTTCCCAGGGCACCTGCTGCGGGTCGTCCGGAAACCAGACGCCCCACGAGTCGGGGGCCGAACCGACACGGATGCGGTCGAGGGAGGCCGCCATGTCAGGACTTCCCCTCGCCGCCGGCCACGGGGACGGCGAGGTCCGCCGCCTCCGGGAGGGCCTCGGTGTCGACACCTCGGACCTGGGACAACTCGTGCTTGAGGGCAGCGAGTTCGGCGCCGCCCGCCATGTGGTTGGTGAGTTCTTCCAGGGTGATCTGCTCACGGGAGGCGGACAGTTCCATGGTGCCCAGGCGCAGCACGCTGAAGTGGTCGCCGACCATGTAGGCGTGGTGCGGGTTGTGGGTGATGAAGATGACCCCGAGGCCGCGGTCGCGGGCGGCGGCCACGTACTTGAGGACGACGCCGGACTGCTTGACACCGAGGGCCGCGGTGGGCTCGTCGAGGATGAGGACGCGGGCGCCGAAGTAGACGGCGCGGGCGATGGCCACGCACTGGCGCTGGCCCCCGGAGAGGGTGCCGATGGGCTGGTCCAGGTCGTCCAGGACGATGCCCATCTCCCGCAGTTCGTGGTCGGCGGTCTTCTTCATCGCCTCGATGTCGAGACGGCGCACGGGCCAGGGGCCCTTGGTCATCTCGGAGCCGAGGAAGAAGTTGCGCCACACCGGCATCAGCGGGACCACTGCGAGGTCCTGGTAGACGGTGGCGATGCCCTTGTCCAGCGCCTCACGCGGGGTGGAGAAGCGCACCGGGGTGTGGTCGACGAGGAACTCGCCCTCGGTGTGCTGGTGCAGTCCCGAGATGATCTTGATGAGGGTGGACTTGCCGGCGCCGTTGTCACCGAGCACGCAGGTGACCTGGCCGGGATGCACCTTCAGGCTGACCCCGTGCAGGGCACGGATGTTGCCGTAGGACTTGCCTGCGTTGCGCAGTTCGACGATCACCCCGTCGCCGGTGTCGGTGTCGGGGGTGTCGGCGAGGATGGCGCCGTGGGTGCCGGTTTCTTCAGTGGTCATAGCGGGGTTACCTCCGGGTCGCGGTGCGGCTGACCCACAGATTGATCAGGACGGCGCCCAGCAGCATCACGCCGAGGAAGGCCTTGAACCAGTCCGGGTTCCAGTTGGCGAAGACGATGCCCTGCTGGACCATGCCGAACATGAACGCCCCGAACACCGGGCCGATCGCGGAGCCGGCGCCGCCGGTCAGCAGACAGCCGCCGATCACGGCCGCGGAGATGTAGATCAGCTCCTGGCCGACGCCCTCGCCGGACTGCACGGTGTTGAAGGAGAACAGGTTGTGCATGCCGACGAACCAGGCGCCGAGGCCGACCAGCATGAACAGCGAGATCTTCGTGAACGTCACCGGTACACCCACCGCACGGGCGGAGTCCTTGTTGCCGCCGACCGCGAAGACCCAGTTGCCGTAGCGGGTGCGCAGCAGCACCCAGGTGGCGATCGCGGCGAACACCAGCCAGTACACGATCGTGATCTTGATCTGGACGCCGGCCACGTCGAAGGACGACGCGAAGACCTTCTTGGCCTGCCCGAAGCCGTCCATGTTGCTGATGTCGTCGGTGGCGACGTTGTCGGTGACGAGCTTGGTGACGGCGAGGTTGGCGCCCTGCAGGATGAGGAAGCTGCCGAGGGTGACCAGGAAGCTGGGCAGGCCGGTCTTGACCACCATCCAGCCGTTGAACAGGCCCACCGCCAGCGACACGATCAGGGCGGCGAGGACGCCCACCCACACGTTCATGGTGAGCTGGAAGGCGGTCATGCTGGCCGTCAGGGCCGAGGTGATGACCGCGACGCCGGACGACAGGTCGAACTCCCCGCCGATCATCAGCAGCGCGACCGGCAGGGCCATGATCCCGATCGTCGACGACTGGTACAGGATCGTCGCCATCGAGTGGCCCTCGCGGACCGGCGGCGCGGCGATCAGGAAGAACACCCACACCGCCATGGCGCCCAGGAAGACACCCACATCGGGGCGGGCCAACAGGCGCAGCGCCAGGGGCCGTTCAGCGGTCCGCCCGTCCTTCACCGTGCCCGGGCCGGGGGCCGGCGGTGAGCTCACCGCCGGCTCGGCGTGCTGGGTCATACCCATCACCTGGTGCCCTTCGCGGCGTACTTGGCCACCGCGTCGACGTTGGACTTGTCGACGAAGGCCGGGCCGGTCAGGACCGGCTGCTCGCCACCGCCCATGTAGTTGCCGTTGCTCTTGTAGAGCCACAGCGAGTCGATCGCCAGGTAGCCCTGGAGGTAGGGCTGCTGGTCGACGGCGAACGCGATGGTGCCCTTGCTGATGGCGCCCGTCAGGTCCTTGTTGAGGTCGAAGGTGGCGATCTTCGCCTTGCTGCTCGCGTCGGACGTCGCCTGCGCCGCGGTCAGCGCGATGGGCGCGCCGAGGGCGACGACGTAGTCGATGGACTTGTCCTGCGTGAGCTTGGCGGTGATCGTCGACTTCACCGACGGCATGTCGGCGCCGTTGACGTTCAGCGTCTGGAACTTGCCGGAGAAGGTCTTCTTCACACCGTCGCAGCGCTGGGTGAGGCCGATGTTGCCCTGCTCCTGGATGACACAGACGGCACTCTTGGCACCCTCCTCGTTCAGCCGCTTGCCGAGCGCCTCACCGGCCACGGTCTCGTCCTGGCCGAAGAACTCCATCAGGCCGAGCTTCTGCCAGTCGCTGACACCGGAGTTGAGGCCGACGACGGGTATGTTCGCCGCCTTCGCCTTGGCCACCACGTCCTTGAGGGCGTCCGGCTTGGCGAGGGTGATCGCGATGCCGTCGACCTTCTGGTCGATGGCGTTCTGCACCAGGTTGGCCTGGCCGCCCGCGCTCGGGTCGGCCGAGTAGACCAGCTTGACGTTGTCCTTGGCGGCGGCGGCCTCGGCGCCCTTGCGGACGATGTCCCAGAAGGTGTCGCCGGGCGACTGGTGGGTCACGAGCGCGATCGTCATCCGGGGCGTGGTGGCCTTGCCCGCGGAGGCGCCGTCCGAGCTCTCCTCGGACTTCTTGCCGCCGGAGCTGCTTGAGCAGCCTGCGAGCGTCAGTGCCGCGGCCGCGGCCAGGGCTACGGCGGGAGCGAATCTCCGCGAGCGGGAGAGAGAAGAGCGGTCCATCTTTCCTTGCACCTCACTGTGCGACGGGGGAGAACGTCGGGAAAGGGGGTGGGATCCAGGGCCCGGGACCGGGGGTTCCGGGTCGGGGGCCGCGACATCACGCAACTGCGTTGGGACGGAATCCAATCCCCGAGCGCGTCCGCTGTCAATACTTTGTTAAGACATCATTTCACGAGCAGGTCCGAATGTAAGTACAAACTATTGACAGTGTTGCCCTCCGAGTCCTACACCTGGGGTTGCAGCAGGCCCTTCGGGCCCGCACGTCCCCAGGTCGGATCGAGGAGCGTCGCGCATGACCGAACCGGTTCAGCAGTTCGACGTGATCAGTATGGGCCGAATCGGAGTTGATCTCTACCCGCTGCAGGCGGGGGTGCCACTGGCCCAGGTCAGGTCCTTCGGGAAGTTCCTCGGGGGTTCGGCCGCCAATGTCGCGGTCGCCGCAGCCCGCCTCGGCCGCTCCGCCGCGGTCATCACCCGTACCGGTGACGACCCTTTCGGCACCTATCTCCACCAGACCCTCACCGAGCTCGGCGTCGACGACCGCTGGGTGACGCCGGTGGACTCCGCTCCGACGCCGGTCGCCTTCTGCGAGCTCTTCCCCCCTGACGATTTCCCGGTGTACTTCTACCGCCGCCCCAAGGCCCCCGACCTGGAGATACACACCGACGAGCTCGACTACTTCGCCATCCGCGCGGCCCGGATCTTCTGGATCACGGGCACCGGTCTGAGCGAGGAGCCGAGCCGGTCGGCGACGCTGGCCGCCCTCAAGTGCCGCGACAGGACGGGGACCACGGTCTTCGACCTCGACTGGCGTCCGGCGCTGTGGAACGGCACGGCCCGGCACGAGCCGGAGGAGGCCCGGCCCTACTACGCCGAGGCCCTGCGGCACGCGACCGTCGCGGTCGGCAACCTCGACGAGTGCGAGATCGCCACCGGGGTCCGCGAGCCCCGGGCCTGCGCCGAGGCACTGCTGGCCGCGGGCGTGGAACTGGCCGTCGTCAAGCAGGGCCCCAAGGGCGTCCTCGCCGCGCACCGCGACGGCACCACGGCCGAGATCCCCCCGGTCCCGGTCGAGGTGGTCAACGGTCTCGGCGCGGGCGACGCGTTCGGCGGCGCGCTGTGCCACGGCCTGCTGTCCGGCTGGGAACTGGAGCGGACCGTCCGGTACGCCAACGCGGCCGGCGCACACGTCGCCGCCCGCCTCGCCTGCTCGTCCGCGATGCCGACACCGGCGGAGGTCGAGCACCTCCTCGACGGCGTCCCGTCGTGACCCGCCGGGCGGCGGACCCGTTCGACAGACACCCGGACAGCAGTCCGTGGCACGACCCGCCCCACCTCCCCCACCTCCCCCTCGACACGGCACCGGAGAAGTCCTGATGAGCACCACCACCCGCCTGACCGTCGCCCAAGCCCTGGTGCGGTTCCTCGCCGTCCAGTACACGGAACGGGACGGCGTACGGCACCGGCTGATCGCCGGGACCTGGGGAATCTTCGGCCACGGCAACGTGGCGGGTATCGGCCAGGCCCTCCTGGAGGCGGGCGAGGACGCGATGCCGTTCCACCAGGGCCGCAACGAGCAGGCGATGGTGCACGCGGCCGTGGGCCACGCCCGCCAGCTGAACCGGCTGTCCGCCCAGGCGGTCACGACGTCGATCGGCCCCGGCGCCACCAACCTGGTGACCGGCGCGGCCCTGGCGACGATCAACCGGTTGCCCGTACTACTCCTTCCGGGTGATTACTTCGCCACCCGGGCCGCCGACCCGCTCCTCCAGCAGCTGGAGCACCCGACGGAGGCCGACGTCTCCGTGAACGACACCCTGCGCCCGGTCTCCCGCTGGTTCGACCGCGTCCACCGCCCCGAGGCGCTGATCCCCTCCGCCCTCCAGGCCATGCGGGTCCTCGCCGACCCGGTCGAGACCGGCGCGGTCACTCTCGCCCTCCCCCAGGACGTGCAGGCGCAGGCGTACGACTGGCCCGAGGAGTTCTTCGCCGAGCGGGTGTGGCGGGTACGGCGCCCCGCGCCCGACCCGGTGGAGCTGGCCGAGGCGGTACGCGCGATCCGGGCCGCCGACCGCCCCCTGATCGTCGCGGGCGGCGGAGTCCACCACAGCGAGGCCGAGGAGGCACTGAAGGCCCTGGTCGACGCCACCGGCATCCCGGTCGCCTCCACCCAGGCCGGCAAGGGCTCCCTGCGCCACGACCACCCCGCCGACCTGGGGGGCATCGGCCACACCGGCACCGCGGTCGCCGACGACCTCGCCCGCACCGCGGACCTGGTCGTCGGCGTGGGTACGCGCTACTCCGACTTCACCACGGCCTCCGGCACCCTCTTCCAGAACCCGGACGTCCGCTTCCTCAACCTCAACATCACCGCCTTCGACGCCCACAAGCTGGCCGCGAGGACGCTCGTGTGCGACGCGCGGGCAGGTCTGGAAGCGCTGGCGTCGGCGCTCGAAGGCCATCGCGTGGACACGGCCTACGAGGCCGAGTACGGCACCGGCAAGGAGCGCTGGGAGCAGGTGGTGACGCGGGCCTTCCACGCCGAGGACGACAACGCCGTCCCCACCCAGACCCAGCTGCTGGGCGCGCTGGACGCGGTCGTGGGCGACGAGGACGTGGTGATCAACGCGGCGGGCTCGCTCCCCGGCGACCTGCACAAGCTGTGGCGGGCCCGCAGCCCCCGCCAGTACCACCTGGAGTACGGCTACTCCTGCATGGGCTACGAGATCCCGGCGGCGATCGGCGTCCAGCAGGCGACCCCGGACACCCCGGTATGGGCGCTGGTCGGCGACGGCACCTATCTGATGATGCCGACGGAACTCGTCACCGCGGTCCAGGAAGGCCTGCCGATCAACCTGGTCCTCATCCAGAACCACGGGTACGCCTCCATCGGCGGCCTTTCGGAGTCGGTGGGCGGCGAGCGCTTCGGCACGGCGTACCGCTACCGGTCCGCCGACGGCACCTTCGGCGGCGCCCCGCTGCCGGTCGACCTGGCGGCCAACGCGGCGAGCCTCGGCATGGACGTACTGCGCGCCAAGACCGTGCGGGAGCTGCGCGAGGCCCTGGCCACGGCCCGCGCCTCGGATCGCCCGACGTGCGTCTACGTCGAGACGGACACCGCGACTCCGACCGCTCCCCCAGCGGAGGCCTGGTGGGACGTACCGGTGGCGCAGACGGCCTCACGCGAGGCCGCCGTCAGGGCCCGTACGGAGTACGACCGTCAGACCGCCGCCCGCCGCACCCACCTGTGATGGCCCGCCCCCGACCCCTTGAGGGAGGTACCCCCATGGCGAAGCTCCGCGACACCTCACGTGCCGCGACGGTCCCCGCGCTCGACGCCCTGGACTTCGCCCTGGACCGGGGCAGTCCGGTGCCGCTGTACTACCAGCTCGCCCGGCAGCTGGAGGAGGCGATCGAGCACGGGGCACTCGCCCCGGGGAACCTCCTGGGCAACGAGATCGACCTCTCGGTCCGCCTCGGCCTGTCCCGCCCGACCGTCCGCCAGGCCATCCAGACCCTGGTCGACAAGGGCCTGCTGGTCCGCCGGCGCGGCGTGGGCACCCAGGTGGTGCACAGCCAGGTCAAGCGCCCCCTGGAACTCAGCAGCCTCTACGACGACCTGGAGGCGGCGGGACAGGGTCCGGCGACGCGGGTCGTCCGCAACGAGACCGTGCCGGCCTCCGCCGAGGTGGCGGCCGCGCTGTCCGTCCCGGAGAACAGCGAGGTCACCCTGCTGGAGCGGCTGCGGCTGGCGCACGGCGAGCCCGTGGCCCTGCTGTGCAACCACCTCCCCACGACCCTTCTCCACCTCGACGACGACCGTCTGGAGTCCACCGGTCTCTACCGCATGCTGCGCACCGCCGGCATCGCCCTGCACAGCGCCCGCCAGACCATCGGCGCCCGTTCCGCCACCCCGGAGGAGGCCGCCCGCCTCGACGAACAGGCGGGCGCCGCGGTCCTGACCATGCAGCGCACCGCCTACGACGACACGGGCCGCCCGGTCGAGTACGGCACCCACATCTACCGGGCCTCGCGGTACGCGTTCGACTTCCAGCTGCTGGTCAGGCCCTGAGGGGCGGCGGGTTCAGCGGGCCGCGTCCAGCCGGTCCCGCTGCTCCCGTGTCAGTTCCAGGTCGACGGCGGCCAGGTTCTCGTCCAGCTGGGCCACGGACGACATGCCGACGAGGGGGACGATCGGGAGGCCGGCGCCGATCTGCCAGGACAGCACGACCTGGTTGACGGTCGCGCCGGTCTCCTTCGCGACCTCGCCGAGGGTCTTCAGACGGGCCGGGGTGCCCGGGTGGTCGAAGTCCGGGGGCAGCCGGTCCTGGTGGGTGTAGGCGCCCTTCAGCAGCGGCGAGTACGCGACGAGGGTCAGGCCGGGCTCGGCCCGCAGATAGCTCAGCAGCTCCGCGCCCGCGTGGCCGAGGCTCCCGTCGGGGAACAGCGCGTCGGGGATGTCGGTGCGGGGCCGCAGATGGCTGTGCGCGTACTGGAGGACCTCATAGCCGGGGAGCCCGGCCGCGGCGGCGAGCGCACGGGCCCGTTCGACCCGCCAGATCGCGTGGTTGCTCGCGCCCAGCAGGCCCACGGTGCCCTCGGCCACCAGCTCGGCGAATCCCTCGACCGTTTCCCGCAGCGGGACTTCGTGGTCCTCGATGTGCGCGTAGAGCAGGTCCAGTTTGGCCACGCCCAGGCGTTCGCGGCTGCGTTCCGCGGCCTCGCGGATCACCTTCGCCGACAGTCCCTCCGCGTTGTCGACGTAGCTCGTGCCGGGGGCCAGGGGGCGGGCTCCCAGCTTCGTGGCGATGACGATCTCGTCGCCGATGCCGCGGCTGCGCCGCCACCGGCCGAGCAGTTCCTCGCTCTGGCCGCCCTGGCCGCCGTCCTCCCAGAAGGCGTAGTTGTCGGACGTGTCGATGAAGGTGCCGCCGGCCTCGACATAGCGGTCGAGGACGGCGTAGGCGGTCTTCTCGTCGGTCCGTGAGCCGAACAGCATCGCGCCGAGGGCGAGGACGCTGACCTCGCGGCGGGTCGCCGGATCGGTCCCGATGGTGCGGTACTTCATGATGATTCCTCCCGTGTGCACCCGTCTTCGGGCACACCCGGGAGTCTTCATCTTGAAGCGCACTCCAAGTCAAGGCCCCGCGCGCTCACTTGGCGAACGGGCCGTCCAGCGCGGCCCATTGGAGCAGCATGATGGTCTTGGCGTCGGTGATCTCCCCGGCGCGGATCATCTCCAGGGCCCTGCGGAAGGGCAGTTCGAGGATCTCGATGTCCTCGCCCTCCTCGTCGAGGCCGCCGCCCTCGTGGGTGCGGGTGGAGGGGGCGTACTCGGCGGCGTAGAAGCTGACGCGTTCGGTGACCGAGCCGGGGCTCATGTAGACGTCGAAGACGTGCCGGACCTCGCCGATGGTGTGCCCGGTCTCCTCGACCACCTCACGCCGCACGGCGATCTCGGGGTGCTCGTCATCGTCGTCGAGCAGGCCGCCCGGGGTCTCGATCAACAGTCCGTCGGGGTGCCCGTTGACATACACCGGGAAGCGGAACTGGCGGGTGAGCAGCACCGTCTCGCGGTCCGTGTCGTACAGCAGCATGGTGGCGCCGTTGCCGCGGTCGTGGGTCTCGCGCTGCTGGGTGCTCCAGGTGCCGTCGGCGCGCTGGAGGTCGAAGGTCGTGGCCCGCTCGACGTACCAGTGGCTGGACAGCAGTTTCACGTCCCGGACCTTGACGCGCGGGTTGCCCGTCAGGTCCAGGCCGGTGCGGTCGAGTCCGGTGCGGCCGCGGCTGTCGGGGGTGTCGACGCCCTCGGTCATCGGGCACCGGCCGGGCGGAGGGAGAAGCGGGAGTGGTGCGAGTTGGTCATGCCCGCTTCTACCATTTCGGGGCCGGCCGCGTCGCGTGCGCTACCTCTTCCGCTGCCTGTACGGCACTGCTTAGCGTGCGGGTATGGATCATCGCCGGCAGCAGTCCGCACGCCACTTCGACCACTGCCCCTGGCTCTTCGCCGAGGAGGCCACCGAGGAGCAGCGCGTCGCGCAACGGGAGGTGCAGCAGAACATCGGCGGCGACACCGAGATCGGGGAGCGGTGCTACGTCGCCGGGTCCGCGGCGGTGTTCCCGGACCGGCTGCGGCTCGGCGGCGACTCCTACATCGCCGCGCACGCCTATGTCACCGGGGAGGTGAGCACGGGTTCGGACTGCACGCTCAACCCGTTCACCACGGTGCGCGGGACCGTCGAACTGGGCGACGGGGTACGTGTCGGCGCCCACACCTCGCTGCTCGGCTTCAACCACACCATGGCGCCCGACCGGCCCGTTCACCGGCAGCCGCTCACCAGTCGGGGCATCCGGGTCGGCGACGACGTGTGGATCGGCTCGCACGTGGTCGTGGTGGACGGCGTCAGCATCGGTGATCACTGCGTGGTCGGGGCGGGTGCCGTGGTCACGCGGGACCTGCCGGCGTGGTCGGTGGCGGCGGGGAATCCGGCGCGGGTGCTGCGGGACCGACGGGAGGCGGGGACGGCGGTCACCGGCGGCGCAGCGGGCAGGGAGGGCCGCCGTACGTCCGCGGTCCGCCCGGTGACCGGCTCCGGCACCGGCGCCCTGGCCGCCTTCGCCGACGCCGCCCGTGCCCAGGCCGCGGAGCTTCTCGACCGTTGCCGGGACGGCGAGCGGTACGTCGACCGGCCTGGTGCCGCCCCCACCGTGCGGGCGCACTGCGACGCCGTGGAGATCGCCGACCTGCTGCTGGGGTCCGTGCCGGAGCAGTTGTCCGCGGACGAGCACGTCGAGCGGCTGAGCGGGCTCCAGGATCCGAAGAGCGGTCTCGTGCCGGAGTTCGGCGAGCCGTCGCCCGTCGTGGACGGGGACGGGTTCATCGGTGCGGGACCGGCGCTCTATCACGTGCTGTGCGTCGGCTACGCCCTCGACCTGCTGGGCGCCGGGTTCCCTCATCCGGTGTCCGGCGTACGGGACATGACGGCCAGTCAACTCGTCGCGCGGCTGAATGCGTTGCCGTGGGAGACGGGTGCGTGGGGCGCCGGGGCGTGGGTCGACTCCTGGGCCACGGCGGCCCACGGGAACCTGCGGCAGGGGCACGGCGGCGACGCGACGCTGGAAGCACTGTTCGGCTGGCTGCTGACCCGGGCCGACCCGTGGACCGGGATGTGGGGCAGTCCCTCGGCCGGGGCCGGCAGGCTTCAGGTGGTCAACGGCTACTACCGGCTGACGCGGGGATCGTTCGCCCAGTTCGGGCTTCCGGTGCCGTATCCGGAGCGGGTCGTGGACGCGGTACTGGACCATGCGCGGGACGCGCGGCACTTCGGTCCCGGACGGGAGAACGCCTGCAACGTGCTCGACGTCGCCCATCCCCTGTGGCTGAGCACGCGGCAGCTCGGCCGGGGCGCCGACGGCTACCGCTCGGGCGAGATCCGTGACTGGGCCGAGCGGCAGCTGGCCGTGGCCCTGCCGCGCTGGCAGGACGGCCGGGGCTTCGGCTTCGGCCCGGGCACCGCCGGTCCGGGACCCGAGCCCGGACTCCAGGGCACGGAGATGTGGCTGGCCATCGTCTGGTACCTCGCCGACCTGCTGGGCCGTGCCGACGAACTCGGTTACCGCCCGCGCGGCATCCACCGCCCCGAACCGGTCCCGCGCGACACCTGACCCCGCGCTCCCGTCAGTCTCGCGCGGGTCGGGGAGTTCGCACCGCTGTCGGAGCCCTGGGCTAGAGTCGCGCCGTCCCCGAGCGGATGTTCTGCCGCGGGTGGTCTGCGCTGGGGGCTGACGGCACGATGCGGTTCGACGACGTGGAACTGTCGGGGTACACGATCCAGGAAGCCCTGGGCCGGGGCGGTTTCGCCACCGTGTACCGGGCGCGGCAGCTCGCCGTGGGCCGGGAGGTGGCACTCAAGGTCGACAGCAGGATGCTGACCTCGCCCCGGGACCGGCAGCGTTTCCTGCGGGAGGTCACCGCGGCCGGGCAGCTGTCCGGCCATCCGCACGTGGTCCCGGTGTACGACGCCGGGGTGCTCGCCGACAACCGCCCTTACATGGTGCTGGAGTTGTGCCCGGGCGGCTCCCTGGGCGACCGTCTGCACCGGCACGGCCCGCTGCCCCTCAAGGAGGCACGGGACGTCGGCGTGGGCATAGCCGACGCGGTCGCCGCGGCCCATGCCGCCGGTGTGCTGCACCGTGACATCAAGCCCGGCAACATCCTGGTCAACCGGTACGGCGGTGTCGCCCTGGCCGACTTCGGGCTCGCGGCCATGCCCCGGCCCGACCGCGAACTGTCGGTCACCCGGGAGGCGCTCACCCCCGCCTACGCGCCGCCCGAGGCGTTCCACCTGGCCGAACCCTCACCGGCCGGCGACGTCTACTCCCTCGCCGCCACGGTCTACGCCCTCCTGCTGGGCCGCCCGCCCTACCACCCCCAGGACGGCAGCCAACTCGGCCTCGCCGAACTGATCGTGCGGCACACCTGGCCCTACCCCGACCTGCCCGGGGTACCACAGCCCCTGAACGAGGTGCTGCGGCACGCCCTGGCGGCGGATCCGGCGCGGCGCATGCAGGACGCCGCGGTGCTGCGTGACGCCCTGGCCGCGGTGGACCTGGACGGCGGCCCGACCGTGAACACGGTCCCCGCGCACCGGGACGCGCCCTCGTCGCCGTATCCGCCGGCCCCTCACGACACCGTGCCGCCGGTGCCGCCCGGGGCGCCGACCGTGGGCGAGACGAAGGGGCGGCGGCCGTGGCTGGTCGCCGGGCTCGCCGCGGTGGCGGTCTCGGTGACCGTGTCCGTCTCGGTGGTCGTGAACGAGTACCAGCAGGCGGACACCTCACCCTCGGCGACCGCGTCCCCGTCCGGCGGCTCCGGCCGGGCCGCCTCCGGCGAGAAGGCCGCCTTCGGCGGTGTGGCGACGACCACGGAGAACTGCCCCGCCGCCGGGGTCGGGGGCGTCGGCGGGCGGTGTGTCCTCACTCCCGAGTGCTGGAGCGGTATCACCGACATCTCGGGCAGCGTGACCGTCAGCGCCGCGGACTGCCACACCAGCCATGTGTGGGAGACGTTCGCCGTCGCCCCGCTGCCCGCGGACGGCATGACGAACAACGCACGGGACCTGATCAGGCATCCCGACGTGAAGGCGCTGTGCTCGCGGCAGGTCAGGGAGCGTTCCATGAACGCCGCCGGCGCGAAGGCCGCCGCCGAATGGAACGTGGACATCATTCCGCCGTCCGCCACCCAGTGGTCCGAGGGTCTGCGGGTCTTCCGGTGCGTCGCGGCGGCGGTCACGGAGGACGGTGAGGTGACCGGCAGCCACTTCGGCACCGGCGGACAGCCCTGACCCGACCGCCGCACGCGGCGGGCACTCACCTCACGAGACCTCGAAGGCACCGAGATCCGGCGCCTGTCCCCGGTACGGCAGCCCGACACCGACGCCCTTGTCGATCAGGGTGCTGTTCGCCGCGGGGCGCAGGGCGGGCGGCACGGGCAGGCTGCCGTCGGCCTGGCGGGCCGTGTCCCAGCCGGATGTCGACACGCTCTGGAACTGCGCGTCGGACAGTGCGACGCCCAGGTTCCAGGAGTTGTTCGCGGCGCTCGTGCCGGTCATGTTCGACGTCAACGTGCCGGTGTAGGCGAGGTTGTTGCGCAGGGTGCCCCGGCCGACGGCGGCGCCGGCTGAGTCGATCCCCAGCATGTTGAAGTCGGGGTGATTGCCGTAACCCGTGTTGTTGAAGTAGTCGTTGGCGACCGGATGGTGGTTGGCGTAGAAGCCCGATGCCCTGTTGAGGAAGGCCACCGACGTGCGGACGGTGTGCTTGACGGCGCCGGCGTCGTAGACGCCCCCGTAGCCGCCCGCCTTGAAGCCGGTTCCGTTGCCGGCCGCCGTGGTCGTTCCCGGCTTGTACCCGTTGCGCCACGCCCAGGAGTTCTCGATGGTCACGGACGAGTAGGCGCTGATGAGGTCGAAGCCGTCGTCGGCGTTCCACCACGCACGGCAGCCCCGGAACACGTTGCCGGGATTGCCCGCCGAGATGTGCGCGCCGAACCCGTCGGCGTTCTCCCCTGCCCCGTTGGAGGAGTTGGTGTCGTAGTTGTCGTGCGCGTCGGAGTCGAGGACGAGGTTGCCGCCGCCGTTCTGGATGAACAGACCGGGGCCCATGTGGTGGTGGGTGTCGATCTGCTCGAAGGTGTTGTTGCTGCCCGAGATCCAGATGCCCCAGGACTCGTGGTTGAGGTTGTTGTTCTGGCGGACCCCGGTGACCTCAAGGCCCTTGAGGTGGATCCAGCTGCCGGTGACGTCGAAGCCCTTGATCCGGCAGTCGTCCGTCATGCCGGAGAAGTCGAAGACGGGCTTCTCCCCCGGGTAGGCCCAGTAGCGGATCGGGCTTCCCGAACTGCCGCTCCTGTTCAGGGTGATGGCGTCCACCCTGGCCGTCCGGCTCGTGCAGGTGCTGTTCGCGCGGGCGTAGCGGTAGGTGCCGCCCCGCAGGTACACCGTGTCACCGGGCTGGACGGCGGCCTGCGCGTGGGCGATCGTCGCCCAGGGAGCGGACTGTGTTCCGGCGGCGCTGTCGTTGCCGCCGGGGGCGACGTAGTAGGCGGTCGCGGCCGCCGCGTCGCTCACCGCCGCCGAACCTTCGGGGATCGCGAGGGGGCTCAGGGCGACCGCCGTGATCAGCAGGGCCCGCCCCACGAGCTGGACAGAACTCATCGTTGCCTCCGTGTTCATGCGCCGAGGAATCCGTCCATGGCCGCCGTGGGCCGGTGGGTGCCCTCGTCCCAGGCCGAGCTGTTGTAGTTGTTGAAGGAGGGGTAGCCCTCGGGCTCCCAGAAGAAGGTGCCGAGGCCGCCGAAGCCCTGGAGCCCGGTGATGAACGCCCGCAGCGAGTCGCGCACCTGGGCCGGCTTGCCGACCGGGCCGCCGTACTCGACCTGCATGACGGGCCTGCCGTAACTCGACTGGATGGTCTTCATGTTGGCCAGCACGACGGGCACGTTGCCGCCCTGCGCGTAGGAGGACAGGCCGGTGATGTCCCACTTCCCGCCGTTGGCCGCGTACGCGTCGAGGAAGGTCCGGACGCCGGTGAGGTTCTGCGGCTGCGCCAGGTGCACCAGCACCGGGGTGTTGGGGAAGACGCTCTTGGACATGTCGTACGCGGCGTTCAGCAGGCCCGTCATCTGTGCGGGGCGGCTGACACTGCCGACCGGCTTGCAGATACCGGAGTTGGTCTCGTTGCCGATCTTCACCCAGGCCGGGGTCACGCCGTAGTACTTGATGACGTTGCACGCGTGGTGGACGTAGTCGTACATGGCGTCGAGCATCTGGCCGTAGGTCATGTTCGCCCACGCCGCCGGCGGGTTCTGCACGCCGACCGAGTTCCAGGTGTCGCCGAAGTGGAAGCCGACGAGGACCTGCATCCCGGCGTCCTTGGCCCGCTTCGCGAGCTGCGCGGTCTCCTCGATGGAGCAGTGTCCGTCGGCCGGGTCGCTGGAGGGGTTGACCCAGGTCCGCAGGCTGATCGCGCCGATGCCGTAGCCCTTGAGGACGGTGAACGGGTCCTGCCGCACTCCGGCGGCGTTGTTCCAGTAGTAGCCCTGCGCCTCCATCTGCGGCAGCCAGCTGACGTCGGCGCCCCTGACGAAGGAGGCGGCCTGCGCCGGGGTCGCCAGGGGGCCGGCGCCCAGGGCGAGCGCGCCCGCGCCGGCCGCCGCGCCGAGCAGCACGCTGCGCCGCCGTAATCCGGTGGGTTCGTTTCGTTCGGTGTCGGTCATGGGGGGATCCTCAGGTCGTCCGTCATCCGAAGGTTCGCCCGTAGGTCGCCGTCGGCTCCAGCGAGGTTGCCGCCGAGTCCGAAACCTCCGGCGGTGATCACCGATCCCCGGTGCGGACGACCCCATGAGCACCGGACACACGAAAAGGGCCCCCGCAGGCTCTCGCCTGCGAAGACCCTTCGCACCGTCGGGACGACAGGATTTGAACCTGCGACCCCTTGACCCCCAGTCAAGTGCGCTACCAAGCTGCGCCACGTCCCGGTGCGCTGCCCCGGGACGTACCGGGGACACGCGTACGGAACTTTACCCCACGTCGGGGGCCGGGCCGACGCGGGCACCGGGCGCGCGACAATCGACGTATGGCCAGTACATCCTCAGGACGACAGGCGGACGCGCGGGACCGGGACGGCGAGGGGCGGGCGCGCAACGCCCGGCCGCGGGACGGGCTCGGGCGGCCCCTGCCGTACGGCGCCGACGGTGTCGCCCGACAGCCGGAGGGCGTGGTGCGCAGCCCGCTGGAGACCGTGGCCGAGGCCCAGGAGCTGCTGGACGCCGGGCGCCCCTTCCATGCGCACGAGGTCTTCGAGGACGCCTGGAAGTCGGGCCCGGACGAGGAGCGCGCCCTGTGGCGAGGCCTGGCCCAGCTCGCCGTGGGGCTGACCCACGCGGCCCGCGGGAACGTCACCGGCGGTGCGCGGCTGCTGCGGCGGGGCGCCGGGGCGCTGGATGAGTGGACGTCGCAGACCGGGCAGGCGCGGCCGCACGGGATGGACCTGGCCGGGCTGACCGACTGGGCCCGGCGACTCGCGCGATCCGTGGAGGACACCGCCACGGGCATCGACGCGACGGCACGGGCACCGCGGCTGCGGGGCTAGGGCCCTTCTGATGGATCTCCGTGGGAGAAGGAGCGGCGTTCGGTGCGTGCGCTCGGCGTGCGGTGTGGAGGGTCATGTGGCGGAGCCACCTGGCCCTTCGCGCCGTGCGGCGAGGGGGCGTGCCGGGCGTCGCGACGCCGCGGAGATCCATCAGAAGGGCCCTAGTGCCGGTGGACACGGGCACGTCGGTGACGGGCGCGCCCCGGCCTCGCGAACGGCGCCGAAGGACGCGGTGCACGCGCTGTCAGTGGCGTGCGGCAGACTCGGGGTGTGCGAAAGATTCATGTCATCGGTATCGGCGCGGGAGACCCCGAGCAGCTGACCCTCCAGGCGGTCGGGGCGCTGCGGAGCACGGACGTGTTCTTCGTCCTGGACAAGGGCGAGGTGAAGAGCGACCTGACGCGGTTGCGCCGGGACATGCTGGACGCGCACCTGCCCGAGGGGTCGTACCGCGTGGTCGAGGCCCGGGATCCGGAGCGGGACCGCCGTGCGGACGGCACCGCTTACTCCCCTGCCGTCGGGGACTGGCGCAGCGCCCGCGCCGACATCTACGAGCGGCTGATCACGCAGGAGCTGGGCGAGGAGGAGAGCGGCGCGTTCCTGGTGTGGGGCGACCCGGCGCTGTACGACAGCACGCTGGGCGTTCTGGAGGAGATCCTGGAGCGGGGCTCGGTGTCCTTCGCGTACGACGTCGTGCCGGGCATCAGCAGTGTGTCGGCGCTCGTCGCCCGGCACCGCACCGGTCTGAACCGGGTCGCCCGGCCCGTCCAGATCACCACCGGCCGGCGTCTCGCCGAGGGCTTCCCGGAGGGGGTGGACGACGTGGTGGTGATGCTCGACGCCCACCAGGCCTTCCGGGCGTACGCCGACCAGGACATCGACATCTACTGGGGTGCCTACATAGGCACGCCGGACGAGATCCTCGCCTCCGGACCGATCGCCGAGGCCGCGCCCCGGATCGAGCGGCTGCGGGCCGAGGCCCGGGAGCGCAAGGGCTGGATCATGGACACGTATCTGCTGCGCCGGAACCCGCGGCGGGGGTAGCCACCCGGCCGGACCGTCCGGCATGCACGGATGGCCCAGCGGTGTGATCGTGCCCTTGTGACAGTCGCCGAGGAATCCGCGGACACCGCACCGCCCGCCGCCTCCCCGCCGCCCGTGCTGGATGCGCGGCGCCGCAACGTCGTCTTCGTGACGATCATGCTGGGGGTGCTGCTCGCCGCTCTCGACCAGACCATCGTGGGCACCGCGCTCCCGACGATCGTGTCGGATCTCGGCGGCGCCGAGCACATGTCGTGGGTCGTGACGTCGTACCTCCTCGCGGAGACCGTCTCGACCGTGCTGGTCGGCAAGTTCGGTGACCTGTTCGGCCGCAAGGTGGTCTTCCAGGTCTCGGCGATCGTGTTCATCACGGGTTCGTTCCTGTGCGGGCTCGCCTCCGACATGACGCTGCTGATCGTCTGGCGGGCGATGCAGGGCGTCGGTGCGGGCGGTCTGATGGTGACGGCGATGGCGCTGATCGCCGACGTCATCCCGCTGCGTGAGCGCGGCAAGTACCAGGGCGCCATCGGTGCCGTGTTCGGGGTGGCCACGGTGATCGGGCCGCTGCTGGGCGGGCTGTTCACCGACCATCTGACCTGGCGCTGGGCGTTCTACGTCAACGTCCCGATCGCGATCGTGGTGGTCTTCGCGGCCGCGCGCACCATCCCCGTGGTGAAGTCGGCCGTACGCCCCGTGATCGACTATCTGGGCATCGCGTTCGTCGCGGTGGGTGCCAGCGCCCTGATCCTGGCGACGAGTTGGGGCGGCAACGAGTACGCGTGGGGTTCGGGCGTCATCATCGGCCTGTTCATCGGCGGCACGGTCGCGCTGGGCTTGTTCTGCTGGGTGGAGACCCGGGCGGCCGAACCGATGCTGCCGATGCGGCTGTTCGCGAACCCGGTGTTCACGGTCTGCTCGATCCTCAGCTTCATCGTGGGCTTCGCGATGCTGGGCGCGATGACGTATCTGCCCACCTATCTGCAGTACGTCGACGGCGACTCGGCCACGATCTCCGGCGTGCGGACCCTGCCCATGGTGATCGGCCTGCTCATCGCGTCCGTCGTGAGCGGCAATGTGGTCAGCAAGACCGGGCACTACCGGCTCTTCCCGATCGCGGGCTCCCTGGTGATGGCGCTCGGGCTGTTCCTGATGTCCCTGATGGGGCCGTCCACCGGGACCTGGCTGGAGTCGCTGTACATGTTCGTGCTCGGCGCCGGCATCGGACTGTGCATGCAGGTCCTGACCATCGCCGTGCAGAACACCGTCGAGTACGCCGACCTCGGCACCGCCACTTCGGGCGTCACCTTCTTCCGGACGCTGGGCAGTTCCTTCGGCACCGCGGTCTTCGGCACGATCTACACCAACTCCCTGACCTCCCATCTCAAGGAGGGCATCGCCTCCGCGGTGCAAGCGGGCGACGGCCTGGACCCGGCCGCGGTCACCAGAGCGGCGACCAGCCCGGACGGGCTGCACGGTCTCCCGTCGGCCGTCGCCGCGCCGATCATCGACGCGTACGCCGACACGATCCAGACCGTCTTCCTGTGGACCGTGCCGGTCGCCGGCCTGGGTTTCGTCGTCGCTCTGTTCCTCAAGCAGGTCGAGTTGCGCGACAGCGCGCGGGCCGGTTCGACCGACCTGGGCGAGGGGTTCGCGTCACCGTCCGGCGCGGACTCGCAGCGGCTGCTGGAGACCGCCGTGGCGAAGATCATCGGCGGTACGGACCGGAGTACGGTGCGCCGGATCATGACGGACTCGGACACACGGCTCGATGTCGCCGGCGCCTGGGCCGTGATGCAGGTCGAGCTGCACACGCGGATGGTCGGCCATGCCGGCCTCGGCATGATCGCCGCGCGCCGCCATCTGCCTCCCGAGGTGCTGCTGCCGGTGTTCGACCGAATGGTCGAGGAGGGTTATCTGACCCGCGACGGCACCCTGTTCTCGCACACCGAGGGAGGCGCACGCGAGGCCCGGGTCATCGGTGAGGCGTGGGGCTCCTGGCTGGCGGAACGCGTTCAGCGGGACCTCGGCCGCCCGTCGGGCACGGACCTGCGGGCCGCGGTGGACACGATCGCGAAGCGGCTCCTGGTGGAGGACCTCAACAGCGGACTGCCGCAGCGGGCAAGGGAGTTGGCCGGCAGCACCACGTCGTGACGCCTCGTACGGCGGGCCGCGTCACGACGCGTTGTCGCCCAGCCACTGCACCACCGCCGCCACGTCGGGCACCGCGGTCACGCCGTCCGGGAGCGGCGGTCGGCGTACGACCACCACGGGCAGGGCCAGTTCACGGGCGGCCGTGAGCTTGGCGGACGTCGCCGCTCCCCCGCTGTCCTTGGTCACCAGGACGTCGATGCGGTGGTTCCGGAGGAGCGCCGACTCGTCGGCCGGCGTGAACGGGCCGCGGGCCAGGAGCACTTCGGTGTGCGGGGGCATCGGCGGCTCGGGCGGCTCCACCGACCGTACGAGGAAGTGCAGGCCGGTGTGGTGGGCGAAGGCGGCGAGCTCCATGCGGCCGGTGGTCAGGAACACCCGCCGGCCGAGGCCCGGCAGTGTCTGCGCGGCCTCGTCGAGGGAGCCGACCGGGTGCCAGCGGTCCTCCGGTCCTGGCCGCCAGCCCGGGCGGCGCAGCACCACCGAGGGCACGCCGGTCGCCTCGGCCGCGTCCGCCGCATGGGCGGTGATCGTGCGGGCGAACGGGTGCGTGGCGTCGACCAGGGCGTCGACGTGTTCGTGGCGCAGCCACTCGGCCAGTCCCTGAGTTCCGCCGAACCCGCCGATCCGTAGCTCCCCCGCGATGCCCCCCGGCCGGGTCACACGTCCCGCGAGGGAGGTGGTGACCCGTACTCCCGGGCGGGCCGTGAGCGCGGCGGCCAGTTCGCGGGCCTCGGTGGTGCCGCCGAGGATCAGGACGTGCGGGGACATGGCGGGTAGCGTACGAGGCCGGGAGCACGGGCGGCACGGTGGGTGGCCGGTCCGGCAGCGAGCGCCGACGGGTCCATGAGGACCCGCAGTGACCACCGCCGACGTCACCTGCGCGGTGTCAGCCGATCAGCAGCTGCACGCCGCCCACCACCGTCGCCGCGATCACCAGCTGCTCGAAGAGCCGTTGGTTGATCTTGTTCACCGCCCATTTGCCCAGGAACGCGCCCGGCACGACGAACGCCACGAGCGCGAGGTCGAGCAACAGCGAGTGGCCGTCGATCAGGCCGAGGCCGACGCTGAAGGGCACCTTGGAGACGTTGACGATGAGGAAGAAGAACGCCGAGGTGCCGAGGAAGCCGAGCTTGCGGAAGCCCGCCGACAGCAGGTACATCGACATCACCGGGCCGCCGGCGTTGGCGACCATCGTGGTGAACCCGCCGAGGACGCCGAAGGAACGGGCCTTGACGCGGCCGGTCCGGGTGGCGACCGAGTCGGGGTCCTCCTCCGCGTCGGCCGTGCGGCGGCGCCACACCGTGACTCCGGCCATCAGCAGCAGGATCGCGCCGATCGACGTCCGTACGATCCCGTCGTCCGCCCACTCCAGGAACAGCGTTCCGGCGACCACGCCGACGGCGACCGCGGGGAACAGTTTCCACAGCGTGGGCCAGTGGGCGTGCCGTCGGTAGGTGAGCACCGCGAGCACGTCCCCGGCGATCAGGATGGGCAGCAGCACGCCGGTGGAGGCACGGGCCGGCAGCACGGCGGCGAAGATCGCGAGGCTCACCGTGTTGGCCCCGCTCACGGCCGTCTTGGAGAAGCCGACGAGCACGGCCGCGGCGGCGAGCGCGGCGAACTGCCAGCCGGAGATGTGCCAGAGGGTCATGGTGTTCATGCGGAGACCGATGGTAGGTGCAGGCAGCGGGGTGGTGTAAGTGTCGTCTCGCCTTGTGGTCCTGTTGATCGGGCCGACGGTGGGAAGGACAGCCGGAGGGCTTCGACGAGCCTCGCCGATCTCGGACCACGACGCAGCCGGAGGACATATGACCTGCTCCCGGGAACACTCCCTCACGGGAACCCACGGCACCCTCGCCGTGCGCGAGTGGCCGCACGACCGGCCGCGGTACGTGGCCCTCGTGGTGCACGGTTACGGCGAGCACATCGGCCGGTACGGGGAACTCGCCGAGGTCCTCGTGGCGCACGGCGCGGCCGTCTTCGGGCCGGATCACACCGGCCACGGGAAATCGGCCGGCGAGCGGGTCCTGATCGAGGACTTCGAGGACGTGGTCGCCGATGTGCACACGGTGGCCGACCTGGTCGGGGGCGCCCACCCCGGCGTACCGCTCGTCATGATCGGGCACTCCATGGGCGGCCTGATCGCCGCCCGCTTCGCCCAGCGGTACGGCGCCGAGCTCGCCGCTCTCGTGCTGTCGGGGCCGGTGATCGGTGCCTGGGAGCTGCCGGGGGCGCTGCTCGCCCTGGACGAGATCCCCGCCACGCCCATCAGCCCGGCCTCGCTCTCCCGCGATCCGGAGGTGGGCGCGGCCTACGTGGCGGATCCCCTGGTCTGGCACGGGCCGATGAAGCGGCCGACCGTGGAGTCGTTCGCCCGCACCCTGAAGGCCGTGTCCCGGGGCGGTGACGTGGGCCCGCTTCCGCTTCTGTGGCTGCACGGCGACGACGACCGGCTCGTCCCGCTCGCCGGAAGCCGGGTCGGCGTCGAGGAGATCAGGGGCGAGCGGTTCACCGAGCGGATCTACGCCGGTGCCCGGCACGAGGTGTTCAACGAGACGAACAGGGCGGCCGTCTTCGCGGATGTGACGGACTTCATCGACGCTGTGCTCACACGCTGAGACGACGCCGTTTGCGGGGGTTCGCCCAGGGCACCCGCGCCTCCATGGAGTGGTTGCGTCGAGCTGCCTGCGTGGGAGAGGACCCCGAGCTGTTCTTTCCCGTGGGCACACAGGGACCGGCGCTGCGGGACGCGGCGGCCGCGAAACGCGTCTGCGCCCGCTGCCCGGTGTCGGTCCAGTGTCTGTCCTACGCCCTCAGCAGCCGACAGGCCGCAGGTGTGTGGGGCGGGACCTGCGAGGAGGAACGCGACGCACTGCTCCGGACGTCCAGGGACCGCACCCGGACGTCCACGGCCGACGCCGGAAGGAGAAGCACCGTATGACTGTCATGAAGAGCACCCTTCCCGACGACGCCCGTCAGGTCACCGGGGACGCGCTGCAGAGCACCCTGGTGGATCTCGTCGGGCTCTCCCTCATCGGGAAGCAGGCCCACTGGAACCTGGTGGGGCCGCGTTTCCGTTCCATCCATCTCCAGCTCGACGAGGTGGTCACGGCCGCCCGCGACTTCTCCGACACGGTCGCGGAGCGCGCCGCCGCGCTCGGCCTGCCGCCCGACGGCCGGCCGGAGACGATCGCGTCCGCCTTCACGCTGCCCAGCCCGAAGAACGGCTGGGTGCGGGACACCGACGTCGTCGAGGTCATGGTCGAGTGCCTGACGGCGGCCATCGTCCGACTGCGCGAGCGCATCGAGGCGACCGAGAAGGCCGACCCGGTCTCCCAGGACCTGCTGATCGGGATCACCGCGGAACTGGAGAAGCAGCGCTGGATGTTCGACGCGGAGAACTGGCCCAAGGACTGACGGCGGACGTACGGAAGGAAGGGATCCCCGATGACCGACGCCCTCGAACTCGACGCGCTGTGGGAGGACTTCCACCGTGCGGTGAACATGACCTCTCAGGAACTCGCCGCCTGGCTGCGGGTCGTCGACACCGACGAGTCCGCGGAGCCGCTGCCGGAACACGCGGGCGAGCCGACGGGACAGCATGTCCTGGCGATCCTCCAGAAGCGGCGGACGGACCTGACCGACGCCGACCTCGAGGTGATGTACGAGGTCGTGGACACCGTCACCGCGGAGGCCGACGTGGGACACGAACCCGAGGCCGAGGAGACCCGCCGCCGGCGCCGGTTGATGTCGCTCGGGCACGACCCGGCCAAGGCGTGAGGCGGTCGGGTCCGACCACCCGCGAAACAGCACCAGCAGCCCCTGTACCGGCTGCTGGTGCTGTCGTGTTTTCTGACGGGTGCGGCGAACGGCGGCGAGGTGGCCGAAGACGGCCTCCGTGCCGGGTGATCGTGGCACACTGCTCGCACACAGTGCCGATATCGAGCAGAGGAGCCGTGTGTGACCGGGACCGAGTCGGCCGGCCGGCGGATCGACACGAGCAGGCCGCATTCGGCACGGGTGTACGACTGGTTCCTCGGCGGCAAGGACAACTACCCCGTCGACGAGGAGCTCGGACGGCGGATCACGGCCCAGGGTGACGCTCCCCGGCAGGCGCGGGCCAACCGCCGGTTCATGGAGCGGGCCACGCGAGTCGTCGTACGGGAGGCGGGAATCCGCCAGTTCCTGGACATCGGCTCCGGCATCCCCACCGAGCCCAACCTCCACCAGATCGCCCAGTCCGCCGTACCGGACGCGCGGGTGGTGTACGTCGACAACGACCCGATCGTCCTCGCCCATGCGGCGGCCCTGCTGCACGGCACGCCGGAGGGGGCGACGCACTACCTGCAGGCCGACGCCCGTGAGCCGGAGCGGATCCTCCAGGGGGCCTCGGCCGTCATCGATTTCGAGCAGCCCGTCGCGCTGTCGCTGGTCGCGCTGCTGCACTTCGTCTCCGACGAGGACGGCGCCCAGGAGCTGGTGGACAAGCTGGTGGGCGCGCTCGCCCCGGGCAGCTGTCTGGTGCTGTCGGCGATGACGGCGGACTTCGATCCGGAGAGGGTGAAGGCGGGCATCGCGGCGTACACGGCGAGCGGGGTAACCCTCGTGGCCCGCTCGCACGACGAAGTGAGCCGCCTTTTCAAGGGACTTGAGGTGCTGGAGCCAGGGGTCGTGTCTCTGTCGCGGTGGCGCCCGGACGAACGCGAGGACGGCGAGCCGGTGTCGCTGTACGGGGCGGTCGGCATCAAGCGCTGAGCCCGCAGGCCTGCCCTCATCCCAGCAGCCATCCGCCGTCCACGCTCAACCCCACCGCGTTGACGGAGCCGTTGCGCAGCAGGAAGTCGACGGCGTCCACCACGTCGGCCACGGTCGCGAGCCGTCCCGTCGGTGTCCTGGCCCGCACTCCCGCCAGGACCTCCTCCGGTTTTGCCCGCCAGTAGGGGCTGTCCCCCACCACACCGGGATGGATCGCGTTGACCCGGACGGGAGCGAGTTCGACGGCGAGGGTGTGCGTCAGCCCGGTCACCCCGGCGTTCACGGTGGCCACGGTCGTCGCGCCGGGATAGGGGCGCTCCTTGGCCTGGCCGCCGAACAGCACGACGGCGCTCTCGTCGTGCAGCCGGGACCGCAGGGTGTGCACGACCTCGGTGTAGCCGACGAGTTTGAGCGTGACGAGGTGGACGGCCGCGTCGATGTCGTAGTCGCTCACCCGGTTCTCGTCGCGGGAGACGCCCGCGATCACGAGGTGGTCGACGTGTCCCACGTCGCTCAGCGCGTCGGCGATCCCCTTGGGCCGGGCGAGGTCGAGGGCGAGTCCCAGGGCGCCGATCTCCTTGGCCGCGGTGTCGGTACGGTGCGCATCGCGCCCGGTGATCACCACCTCGTCGCCCCGTGCCGCGCGCACCCGGGCGAACTCCCGCCCGATGCCGGAGGTCCCGCCGATCACCACGACGCTGCTCATCGGGACGCCTCCCTCAGGTAATCCCAGTCCCGGGTGAACCGGTACGAGTGCCGCACCGGCGGTTGCGGTGCCTGTGTCTCCAGCCAACGCAGCGGCCCGTCACCGGCGTTGGCGAAGCCGTGCACACAACCGGCGCCCGCCCAGGCGCAGTCGCCCGGACCGAGCCGGTACCGCGTGCCGTCGAAGACCGCGTCCACCTCGCCTTCGAGGAACAGATAGGTCTCCTCGAAGGGATGGTCGTGGGCGCCCGCGACGCCGTCGGGCTCGTACTGCACCATGAACATCGTCGAGGCCACCGCGCCCAGATCGCCGTCGACCATCATCTTCACGGTGATCCCGCTGTAGACGAGCAGCGCGGTCCGCATGCTGGCCGACACCGCCAGCAGGTCCTGGGACTGCTTGCCGGGATCCATCTGGGCGGGTTCGAAATGGCCGAAGGACCGGGTGCGCGGGTCGCGGACGTCGATGCGCACGGGCTCACGCAGGGGCCAGGAGGGCACCGTCTGGGTGTCGTACCCGTACCTGGCCCTCGGTACGGGCGCCAGCATGTCCGCCCAGCGGGCGACACCGTCCCCGGCGCCCCGCCAGGCGTGCGGGACGCCGGTCGGCAGGAGCCCGTAGTCGCCCTCCTCCAGCAGATACGACCCCTCGGGCCCATCGAGGATCACGGTCCCGTCGAGGACGTGGAAGCTCTCCTCGTACGAGTGCACATGAGCCGCGACCACGCCGTCGGGGCGCAGCTCGCACACCCCGAAACCGGTGTGCGAGCTGCCGTCGCCCTCGCCGACCAACTCCCGTCGCCGGTAGCCGTGTTCGTCGTACGCCGGCTCCGGGGTGTCGTCGGCACGGCGCACCAGGTGCCGGGTCACGCCCGGGCCTCCTTGGCGGCCAGCAGCCGGTCGCGGGACTCCTCGACGAGCCGCAGGGCGCGCGCCGCGTCGGCAGTGAGCCTGCCGTCGCGCTTGCGGACGATCCCGTCGACGATGACGGTCTCCACGTTGGAGACGTCGGCGCTCAGTGCCACCGCTGCGGCGGCGTCGTGAACAGGGGCCACGTTCAGGGCGGTCGCGTCGATGGCGACGATGTCGGCGCGCTTGCCCGGGGTGAGCGAGCCGGTGCGGTCCTCCAGGCCGGCCACGTGGGCGCCGTTGCGGGTGGCGATCTCCAGCATCTGACGTGCCGTCAACATCGTTTCGGGGACCGGGGTGTCGGCCTGCCAGCTGGCCGCGTTGACGCGGGCACGCTCGGCGCCGAAGGCCGCGCGGATCTGGGTGAACATGTCGCCGGGCACGGTGGTCACGACGTCGATGCTGAGCGACGGCCGCAGACCGTGCTCGATCGCCTTCATCACCGGCGGCCAGCCGTGCCCCATCTGCGTTTCGACCTGCGGCGCGATGGAGACCGTACCGCCGCTGTCGGCGACCAGCCGCCACTCCTCCTCGCTGAGGTGGCAGCAGTGGATGTAGGTGGTGTCGGGGCCCAGGAGGCCGAGGTCGTGGAGTTGCTTGACCATGCCGAAGCGGCCGGCAAGCCGTCCCATGGCCACGTGCACGGTGATCGGGATGCCGAGCTCGCGGGCCAGGGCCCATTCGGAGGTGACGACGTCGTTGACGCAGAACCCGGGCCCGCGGGTGGCCAGGGCCAGGGTGAGCAGGCCGTCGTCGGAGGCGAAGTGCTCGGTGCGGATGCGGCGTACGTCGTCGCCCGGAATCGCGATCTTGCTCTCGAACCAGTAGTCGGCGAGTGAGGTGTTGGCGCTGCCGTACGCGTACTGGGCGCGGATGCCGCTCTCCGTGAGGGCCCGGATCGCCGCGTCCGGGTGCTCGGGCGTGTTGTTGATGTGGGACCAGTCGACGAGCGTGGTGATGCCGGCGTTGAGGCATTCCAGGGCGCCCGCGAGGTTGGCGGCGTACACGTCCTCGGGTGTGTAGAGGGGTGCGAAGGTGTCGAGGATGTCGACGAAGTAGTCGTCGAGGGTGGCGTCGGGCGCCACATTGCGGATCGAGGCCTCCCAGGTGTGGCGGTGGGTGTCGACGAAGCCGGGGATGACGATCCGGCCGGTCATGTCGAGGACTTCGGCGTCCGCGCTGATCTCGCGGTCCACCGCCGTGATTCTGCCGTCCTCGATGAGGACGTCCCCCCTCGGCAGGTCCCCGACGACGGGGTCCATCGAGAGCACGTGTCCGGCACGAAGGAGTGTCCGACGGGTCATCGCGCTTCCTCCTCAGGGGTGTTCAGTACGCGGCCAGGCTCCTGACGGCCGCCACGACCTTGTCGACGGTGGGAATGACCTGTTCCTCCAGCGCGTCGGCGAAGGGCAGCGGCACGCACTCCCCCGCCACCCGCCGCACCGGCGCGTCCAGCAGCCCGAACCCCTCGTCGGCGACGACGGAGACGACGGTGGCGCCCCAGCCGCCCTGGTACGGGTTCTCCTCGACGACGACCAGCCGGGACGTCCGGCCGAGCGAGGCGAGGACGGTGGCCATGTCGAGGGGGACGAGTGAGCGCAGGTCGACGACCTCGACGTCGATGCCGTCCGCGGCGAGGAGTGCGGCCGCCTTCAGCGCGACCGGCACCATCGACGCGAGCGCCACCAGCGTCACGTCGGCGCCCTCACGCACGACGGCCGCCCTGCCCAACTCGACGACGTGGTCGCGCGGTGCGGGTGGGCCCTTGGTGGCGAACAGTCCCTTGTGCTCGAAGAAGACGACCGGGTCGTCGCTGCGGATCGCCGCCGCCATCATCCCAACCACGTCGGCCGGCGTGGAAGGCGCCGCGATCTTCAGCCCTGGGACGGTCAGCGCCCAGTTCTCGGTCGCCTGGGAGTGCTGGGCGCCGAAACCGAGCCCACCGCCGTTGGCGGTGCGAACGACGAGGGGCACGGTGACCTGACCACCCGTCATGTAGCGCACCTTGGGTATCTCGTTGGCGAGGTAGTCCCAGCAACAGGCCAGGAAGTCGGAGAACATGATCTCCGCGACGGGCCGCATCCCGGTCATGGCGGCGCCCATCGCCGCACCCACGATGGCCTGTTCGGAGATCGGCGTGTCCCACACCCGCTCGGGTCCGAACTCCTTGAACAGCCCGGCGGTCGTCTTGAACACCCCGCCGGCCTCGCCGATGTCCTCCCCCAGGCACACCACGGCCGGGTCCCGGCGCATCTCCCGCGCGATGCCCTCGACGACCGCCTCGCGATACGTGATCACGTCCGCCATGCGGCACCTCCGTCGGCCCATACGTCGGTGAACGCCTCGCGCGGATCGGGTGGCGGCGCGCTCTTCGCCGCCTCGACGGCCTGCTGTACGGCCTCACGGGCGCGCTCGTCGGCCGCGGTGACCGTCTCCTCGGGCACCCCGGCCTCGGTCAGCCGGCCCCGCGCGATGTCCAACGGGTCGTGCCTGAGCCAGCGTTCGACCTCCTCGGCCGGGCGGTAGGTCGCCGGATCGGTCCGGCTGTGCCCGAAGTGGCGGTAGGTCACGGCCTCCAGCACGGCGGGCCCGTCTCCGGCCCGGGCCCGCCGCGCCAGCTGTGCCACCACCTCCCGTACGGCGACGACGTCGTTGCCGTCGACGACCTCGCCGGGGATGCCGTACGCGGGCGCCCGGTCGGCGGCGGGCCGGGGCACCGCGGTCACGTCGGCGATCGGCGTGTACTCCATGTACAGGTTGTTCTCGCACACGAACAGCACGGGCAGCTTCCATACGGCGGCCAGGTTGAGCGCCTCGTGGAAGGCGCCGATGTTGGTGGCGCCGTCACCGAAGAAGGCGACCGCGAGCTGTCCGGTGCCGCGCAGCCGGGCGGACCAGGCGGCGCCGACCGCCATCGGGAGGTGGGCGCCGACGATGGCGTAGGAGCCGAGCATGTTCGCGTCGGCCTTGGTGAGGTGCATGGAGCCGCCCTTGGCCTTGCACAACCCCGTTGCCCTGCTCATGAGTTCGGCGAGACATTCCTCCGGGGTGGCGCCCCGGGCAAGCGCGTGGTGGTGGCCGCGGTAGGTGGCGAAGACGTAGTCGTCGTCGCGCAGGGCGGCGCTCGCGCCGACGGCGATCGCCTCGTGGCCGGCGGCGAGGTGGGTGGTGCCCTTGACCAGGCCCTGGAGGAAGAGGTCGTGGGCGGCCTTCTCCGTACGGCGGATGAGGGCCATCTGCTCGTACAGGGTGAGGAGTTCGGCCGGCTCCATCAGTGCTTCCCGTTGTTGAGATGCGACTGCGACTCACGGCGGGTGTTCAGCTCGCCGCCCACCGTCCAGTACTTGCGGCCCGCCACCAGCAGTTCCTCGGCGGGGAACTTGGTGATGACCTCGCAGCCGTCGGCGGTGACGACCAGTTCCTCCTCGATCCGGGCGGCGGACCAGCCGTCCGATGCGGGCCAGTAGGTCTCCAGGGCGAACACCATGCCCGCTTCGAGGACTTCGGGGTGGTCGAGGGAGACCAGACGGCTGAAGATGGGCTTCTCCCAGATCGACAGGCCCACCCCGTGGCCGTACTGGAGGGCGAAGGCGGCCGTCTCGTCGGCGAAGCCGAACTCCTCGGCGCGCGGCCACACCCGGACGATGTCGGCGGTGGTGGCGCCCGGCCGGACCAGGGAGATCGCCTCGTCCATGTACTCCCGGCAGCGCACGTAGGCGTCGCGCTGGGCGCGGGAGGCACTGCCGACGGCGAAGGTGCGGTAGTAGCAGGTGCGGTAGCCGAGGTGGCTGTGCAGGATGTCGAAGAAGGCGGGGTCGCCGGGGCGGATCAGGCGGTCGCTGTAGACGTGCGGATGGGGTGAACAGCGTTCCCCGGAGATGGCGTTGACGCCCTCGACGTACTCGCTGCCGAGGTCGTAGAGGACCTTGCTGACGAGTCCGACGCACTCGTTCTCGCGGACGCCGGGACGCAGGTAGCCGTAGAGCTCCTCGTAGGCCGCGTCGACCATCGCGCAGGCCTGGGCGAGCAGCGAGATCTCGTCGCCGGTCTTGATGCGGCGGGCCTCCAGGAAGACCTGCTGGCCGTCGACGACGTCGATGCCCTCGGCGCGCAGGGCGGCCAGGACGGGCATCTCGGCGACGTCGACGCCGAGCGGTTCACCGGCGAGGCCGTGGGCGCGCAGCTCGGTGGCGATCTTCGCGGCGACGTCCTCGGCGATCCCGGCGTCCGGGTGGAAGGCGCCGCGCAGGGTGGAGATGCCGGCGCGGGCTCCGGTGGGCGGGCCGTCCTTGCCGTCGCCGTGGTCGAGCCAGGGGTTGTACAGCTGGTGGTGGCGGGCGGCGGAGCCGAAGTCCCACACGACCGGTTCGCCGCCGCGGACCAGCAGGGCGAAGCGGATCAGCTTGTCCATCGCCCAGGTACCGATGTGCGTGGCGGTCATGTAGCGGATGTTGGCGAAGTCGAAGCTGAGCACGGCACCCAGCTCGGAACGGTTCAGCGTGTCGTGCAGCCGGGCCAGGCGCTGTCGGCGCAGCCGGTCCAGGTCGACGCGCTCTTCCCAGTCGACGGCATTGGGGCCGTAAGTGCGGATCGCCATCGCGACCACCCCCACCATCGAGTCAACGACCGTCCGCGGGGAGTGTCAAGTGTCACTGAACACTTTGGCCTGTCACGAACCAGACGCCCACGGCCGGTTCGTCGCCGTCGTTGCGGTAGCGGTGGGGGGTGGTGGACTCGAAGCAGACGGCGTCCCCGGGGTGCAGGACCTGCTCGTCGAAACCGAGGGTGAGGACGAGTTCGCCCGAGGTCAGACAGCCGTACTCCGTGCCGCCGTGCCGCATCAGGCCCCCCGAGCCGGAGGAGGAGCCGCCGGGCCGATAGGTGACGAGCAGGAAGTCGACGTCCGTGCCGGGCACGTGCCCGAGCCGCTCCCACACGACTCCGGAATCCAGTTCCAGCACCTCCCGCTCACCGGGGGTGACCAGGGGGCCGATCCGTCGGCCGGGGTCGGCGGCGAAGGCCGCCAGGGCGTGCACGACCGGTGCCGAACTCGCCGTCGCGGCGGCCTCCCGGACCTCGAAGAGGCTTTCGACGGATATGCCGAGAGCCGTGGTGATGGCGTACAGCGTGCTCACCGACGGCTGGCTCTTCCCGGTCTCGATCTGGGAGACCAGGCTCGCGGAGACGCCGACCTCACGGGCCATGGCGCGCAGACCCAGGCCGCGCTCCAGACGCGCCTGCCGGATGCGTGCGCCGACGGACGGCACGGGGGCAGGGGACACGGGCGGGCTCCTCTCTTGTTCAGCCCCATTGAACATCCCGGCACCCCACCGGGAACAGAGCGCCCGCCCCACGCGGGACGGACGGCGCCCCGACTCGGGGGGACCGCTCGCGTCACCCGGGGCAGCTGGCTCACCCCACTCGGGACCGCCCGCGTCACCCGGGAAGACGGCTCGCCCCACTCGGGGCACGACCGGCCGCCCGACTTGGCGATGACCGCGCGCACCCGGAGAAGACGGCTGTCACCCGGGACGGGCCGCGGCCCCGCCGGGAGACGACCGCACCGGGTCACAAGGCGAAGACCGCCCGCGGTGCCCCGGCAAGACCGCCCGCCTAACCCCTGACAAGCCACGGCCCCACCCAGGGGAGGGGAAGACCCCACCCGCTTGACCCGGCGATGACCGACCACCCTGTCCAGCGAAGACCGCCGTCACCCATGAGGAGCCGTGGCCCCGCCGGGAGACGACCGCACCGGGGCACCCGGCGGTGACCGCTCGCGTCACCCCGGGAAGACCGCTCGCACCTCCCACCCGTGTCCGGCCCGCGGCCCCGCGTGCAGTTCCCCGCCCAGCGCCGTCACTCGCTCCTTGAGGCCGACCAGCCCGAACCCGCCCCCGTGGGCCGCGGCGGGCAACTGGCTGCCGCCGCGACCGTCGTCGGACACGGTCACCCCCAGGCGGGCCTCCTCGTACCGCAGATCGACGGTGACCTGGGTGGCGTCGCCCGCATGCCTCCGTACATTGGTCAGCGCCTCCTGCACCACACGGAAGGCCGCCGCCTGGACCTCGTGCGGGAGCGCGTCGGACACGGCGGGGCCGCGGAGCAGGGTGGCCTTCTGGACGGGGCTCGCGAATCCGTCGACGAGTCCGGCGATGCCCGCGAGGTCGCCCACCGGGTGGCGGTCCGCCGCGTCGTCGGTGTCGCGCAGCACGCCGACCGTGCGGCGCATCGAGGCGAGCGCCTCGGTCGCGGCACGCTCTATGCCGGCCAGCACGGGGTCGAGGTCGTCGGAGTCGTTGTCCGCCATCATCCGCGCCACCTGGGTCTGCACCAGGATGCCGGTGACGTGGTGGGCGACGAAGTCGTGCAGGTCGGCGGCGATGGCGAGGCGTTCCGAGCGCCGGGTCTCGCTGACGGCGACGGTCCGCCGGTAGTCCTGCGAGCGCAGATACGCCGCGAACGCCACGGTCAGCCCCACCAGGGCGAGCCCGACCAGCATGTACGCCAGCATGATGTCCGACTCGTGCAGGAACGGCCGTACCGGAAGCGCGAGCACGGCGCCCCCGTCGAGCGACGCGCACGCCACCACCGCGTTGCGCGGACAGTGCCGTACGGCGATGAACAGCAGGCACAGCAGGATGGCCGGCTCACCCGGGCCGAAGTCGGCGCCGGACCGCACCACCGAATCGACCGTGCACAGGAGGGAGGCCACGGCCGGTGCGGCCGTGCGCACCTGCGGGGTGAGCCAGGGGGGACGCCGGTGGGCCGGCCACAGTACGGCGGCGGCGCCGAGCAGCAGGACGGCCACCTGCGGCCAGTGGACGCCGTTGTCGGCGCCGGAGGCGAGGAGGTCGACGACGGCCGCCGCGACGAGGGCACCGAAACCTGCGCCCCCTACGCAGCCACGGACGGAAACGGACTTCATGCCGATCACGGTATGCGCAGCCGACGGCGCCGGGATCGGCCGAACGGTCGAGGCACCGCCGCGCCGGGCCCGGAACCGTGGCCGTTCGGCCGAGGCGGGCGCCCGGTCCCGCGGGCGAGGGTGGAGCCACTTCCCCGGGAGACCCCTCCTCCCCTGTCCTCAGGAGCACGTGATGCACAGCAAGTACGTCGTCGGCACCGTCGGTGCGGTGGCCGGAGCGGCCGTCGTGGTCGGACTCGGCGGCCACTTTCTGGCCGGTACCGAGTCGACCACCGCGCTGGACGCCCGGAGCACGGCGACCGTCGATGGTCACAAGGCGCTCGCCGCGTACGTCGTCGAGGGCCGCACCCAGAGCAAGTACCACCCGCTGCCCTGGGTGGGGGTGAAGGTCTCGGACGTCACCTGTCCCAGCGGGTTGAAGGCCGTCGCCGGCGCCTCCGTCACCTGCACCGGCAAGAAGAGCGACGGCGGGTCCGTCGACATACCCGTCACCGTGGTCAAGGCCTCGGGCACGTCCGTCACCTGGAAGTTCGACCGCTAGCAGAGGACCGGCTCACGTCATGAACACCGTCCTGGCCGGTTACGGCCTCGTCAAGAAGTACGGCACCACCACCGCGCTCGCCGGGGTGGACGTCGAGGTCGGCGAGCGCGAATCGCTGGCGATCATGGGCCCGTCGGGCTCCGGCAAGTCCACCCTCCTGCACACTCTCGCGGGCATCGTCCGCCCCGACGGCGGCGAGGTGCTGCTGCGCAACGACCGCATCGACCGGCTCGGCGAGAACCTGCTGAGCGCGCTGCGCCGCAGGCGCTTCGGGTTCGTCTTCCAGTCCGGTCAGCTGCTCCCGGAGCTGCCCGCCGACGAGAACGTGGCACTGCCGCTGATGCTGGAGGGCATGCCCCGCAGACAGGCCGTCGAGCGGGCCCGCCGCTGGTTCGCGCCCCTGGGCCTCGACGGCCTCGCCCACCGCAGACCCGGGCAGCTCTCCGGCGGCCAGGCGCAGCGTGTGGCGATCGCCCGCGCCCTGGCAGTCGAACCGGACGTGGTCTTCGCGGACGAGCCGACCGGCGCCCTCGACCAGGCCACCAGCACGGAGGTGGTCCGGCTGCTGACGTCCGTGACCCGCGACTCGGGCGCCGCCCTGGTGATGGTCACCCACGACGCGGACGTCGCCGCCCACTGCGACCGCGTCCTGCAGGTCCGCGACGGCCGTATCAGCGGCCACACCCAGTACACGGTCGCCTGAGCGGCAGGAGATGTCATGCGTTCCCTCGTCCCTTCCCTGACCTGGCACCTCGTGCGGTCCTCCGGCCGCCGCGGACTGCAGAGCCGGCTGCTCGCGGCCGGTGCCGCCGCCGTCGGCGCGTTCGTGCTGCTGGTGATGCTCGCCGCCGCCCTCGGTTCCGGCACCCGAGCCGACCGCACCGCCTGGCGGACCCCGGAGCCCTCGAAGCACGGCACCGCCGTCCAAGCACTCGCGACGACGTACGTACGCCACGCGCCCGTCACCGTCGTCTCCCTCGCCCAGCTCGCCGGGCGCCCCGGGACCCCCGCCCCGCCCGGCCTCGACGCCTTCCCGGCGAAGGGGTCGGTGTACGTCTCCCCGGCCCTGGCCTCGCTGCTGCACAGGCTGCCCGCGGACCAGCTCGCCGACCGCTTCCCGAAGGTGTCGTCGTACGGCACGATCGGCACCGCCGGTCTGGCCTCGCCGGACGAACTGGTGGCCGTCGTCGGACGGGCCCCGACCGATCCGGCGGTGTCCGACAAGGCCGCGGACTCCTCGGTGTACGACATCGACCAGGCCGCGCGTGCCGAGATCACCGGATTCTCCGGCACGCACCGGAGTCTGTTCACCTACACCGACCAGCCGACCGCGCTGCTGGGTGCGGCCCTGCTGGTGATGCCGGTGGTGGTGCTCGCCGCGGCGTCCGGGCGGCTGGGCGCGGCCCGGCGCGAACAGCAGCTGGCCGCGCTGCGGCTGGCCGGGGCGACCCCGCGGCAGATCGTCGGGATGACCGCGCTGGAGACCGCGGCGCTGGGCGCGGCCGGCGCCCTGACGGGTGCGGCGCTGTACGGGGTGCTGCTGCCCCTGCTCGCCGAGGTCCCGTACGGCATCGGCGGCTGGTACACGGGCGAGCTGTGGGTGGGACTGCCGTGGCTGGCCGCGGTGGTGCTCGCGGTCACCGGACTCATCACGGTCAGCGCGGTGTCGATGCTGCGCCAGGTCGCGACCTCGCCGCTGGGGGTCGCCCAGCAGGCGAATCCCCGGCGCACCCGCTGGATCCGGTTCGCACTGTTCGTGGCGGTCCTGATCTACGTCTGGAGCTCCACCGGCGGCCAGGTGTCGACCCGGCAGGTGGTCGTTCTGCTCCTGCTGTTCTACGGGGCGTTCTGGCTGTTCGGGCCGTGGGTGGTGGACCGGGTCGGCCGGCTGGTGAGCCGCTTCGCCCGCCGCCCGGCGACGCTGCTGGCGGGCCGCCGCCTGAGCGATGACCCCCGTGGCGCCTGGCGTACGGTCAGCGGTCTGGTGCTGGCCGGGTTCGCGGCGGGGTTCTTCGCGGTGAGCATGATCGGCACGGACGGCTCCGAGCACCGGGACCAGGTGGCCGTGGCGGGTGCCCAGGCCTCCGAGGTCCGTACGCTCCTGCGTGACGCCGGCATCGACGCGAGCGTCCGCACGGTGGGTGAGGACGACTGGGACGGGCTGCTCAGCGGCACGCCGGGCGTCATCGCCCACATCACCGGCGGCGGCCGGGCACGGCTCGACACCGCCGTCACCGCGCTCACCGACGCGAACCCGGGACGCCTCCCGTACACCCAGGACTACGCGACAGCGGGAGACCGCTCGGCCATCGGCCGCTTCGCCGAGGTCAGCACGGCGACGCTGGCCCTCAGCTTCCTCGTCGCCACGACGTCCGCCGGCCTCACCGCCGCCGCGGGCGTCCTGGACCGGCGCCGGATCTACGGCCTCCTCCGCCTCGCCGGCACCCCGTTGAAGGTGCTGGACCGGGCCCGGGCCCGCGAGACGGTGATCCCCCTGGTCGTCCTGGCCGGTGGCACCACCGCCATGGGCGTCTACGCCTCATACCGGCTCAACAAGGCCTTCGGCGCCTCCCTCGACGTGACCGGCGCACTGGAACTCGCGGTCTGCGTGGCCGTCGGCGCGCTGGCCATGTTCGCAGCGATCGGCGGCAGCCGCCCCCTGCTGCGAAGAGTGACGGAGGACGCGGCGAGAAACACGGCCTGAATCACGGCCCGAGAGCAACCGACGTCCGTCGGAAACGACACCGCAGGCCAGGGCCGGGGCGGGGCCGGGACCGGGGCGGGGGGCGGGGCGGGGCCGGAGCCGGAGCCGGGACGGAGGCCGAGACCAAAGCTGAGACCGAGACCGAGACCAGAGCCGAGACCAGGGCCGGGCCCAGGACCAGGGCCAGGGTCGAGACCGGAAGCGGGGGACCGAGGCCGGGACCAAGACCGCGAGGCCGGACCAAGACCGCGAGCCGGTTCGCCGTGGGAGGAGGCGGGCCGACCGGAACCACCCTCCCTCCGCCCACAAACAGCGTTCTCCGGTACGGCGTGGTGGGGCGGGACGCAGCCCGTGTCCGCCGACAACTCCCGCCAGGAACAGCGGTCCAGGGGTGCCGCCGCTCACCCCAGGCACCCCGCCCCGCACCGAGCTCGGACAACACCCCGGACCATCCGTCCCGGCGGCACCGCACCCACACCTGCCCCACCGCCCGGCGCCACCGCACTCACACCTCCCCCACCGCCCCGGCGCCACCGCACCCACCCCTCCCCCCACCGCACCTGAGGCATGATCGACCCATGACGAGCCCCACCCCGCCGGCCGCGCCCATCCGCGTGCTGATCGCCGACGACCAGGACATGGTCCGTACCGGATTCCGTTTCTTCCTGGACGCGCAGCCCGACATCACGGTGGTCGCCGAGGCCGCGGACGGGGAGGCGGCGGTGCGGCTGGCGCGGGAGCTGCGGCCCGATGTCTGTCTGCTGGACATCCGGATGCCGAGACTGGACGGGCTGGAGGCGACCCGCATGCTGGCGGGGCCCGAGGTCGCCGACCCGATGCGGGTGGTCGTGGTCACCACCTTCGACCTGGACGAGTACGTCTACGGCGCGCTGCGCGGCGGGGCCTGCGGATTCCTGCTGAAGGACTCCGGACCCACGCTCCTCGCGGAGGCGGTCCGCGCGGCTGCGGCCGGTGACTCGCTGGTCTCCCCCTCGGTCACCGTGCGCCTGCTGCGTCACCTCACGGCCGACGCGGCGCCACAACCGGTCGTCGCGGTTCGTCCGGCGCCGGTCACCGAACCCCTGACCGACCGTGAGCTCGACGTGGTCCGCCTGGTCGCCCTCGGCCGTACGAACGCCGAGATCGCCGCCGAACTGTATGTGTCGCTCTCCACGGTCAAGACCCACCTCTCCAGCGTCCAGCTCAAGCTCGCCGCACGGAACCGCGTCGAGATCGCGGCCTGGGCCTGGCAGAACGGCCACGCGCGGCCTGAGGACTGAGGGCTGAGTCACTCCCGTTTCCGGGACACGCTGATCATCGGGCGGCACAATGGCGGCAACGCCCGAAGGCACGAGAAGGAGCACAGTCGTGAGCGACAGCCACACCCCCTCGGGTGCGTCGGCGAGGCTGAACACAGGTGTGGCGCACAACGCGCGCGTGTGGAACTACTGGATCGGCGGCAAGGACAACTACGAGGTCGACCAGGGAGTCGGCGACCACGTCGCCGGGATGTTCCCGATCATCCGGGAGATCGCCCGCGCGGACCGCTGGTTCCTGGGCCGCTCGGTGCGCTTCCTCGCCGAGGAGCGGGGCATCCGGCAGTTCCTCGACATCGGCACCGGGCTGCCGACGGTGGACAACACCCATGAGATCGCCCAGCGCATCGCCCCCGAGTCGCGGATCGTCTACGTCGACAACGACCCGATCGTCCTGGTCCACGCCCGCACCCTGCTGACCAGCACCCAGGAGGGCGTCACCGACTACATCGACGCCGACGTCCACGACACGGCCGCCATCCTCGAACGCGCCGCGCGGACCCTGGACTTCACCAAGCCGGTCGCGGTGATGATGCTCGGCATCCTCAACTTCGTCCTCGACACCGAGGAGGCGCGGCGGATCGCCCGCGAGATCATGGCCGCGATGCCCGCGGGCAGCCATCTCGCCCTGACGCACCCCACGTTCGACGCCGACCTCGGCGGCGAGGGCCAGATCCCGGCGATGAAGTTCTGGAACGAGAACGCCACTCCGCCGATCACCGCCCGCAGCGGCGAGGACATCGCCACGTTCTTCGAGGGCCTCGACCTCCTCGAACCCGGTCTGGTCTCCTGCTCGCAGTGGCGTGCCGAGTCCGGAACCCCGGTCGTGGTACCGCAGTTCGGCGCGGTGGCCGTGAAACCCTGACGCGGGATCCGAACCAGCCGAGCCCGTCGTGGAGGACGTATGACCACCCTTGCCGATCCCGTCCCCGGCGGCCGTCCCGGTGACGTGAAGCGCGCCGGCGCGCTCTCCGAGGACCTGGCCGACCAAGGGGTGCGCGGCATCGTCCTGGCCTACGTCGACACCGCGGGCGTCTGCCGGGTGAAGACGATCCCCACGGCGAAGCTGGCCTCCGCCGCGGCCTGGGGCGTGGGCATGTCCCCGGTGTTCGACACCTTCCTGGCGAACGACTCCATCGTCACCACCGACACCCTGGGCTCCCCCGACGGCGACCTGCGCCTGTATCCCGACCTCGACCGGCTCGTGGCACTGGCCGGGCAGCCCGGCTGGGCGTGGGCGCCGGTGGACAGGATCACCCAGGAGGGCGCACCGCATCCGGGGTGCTCCCGCACGGCTCTCAGGCGGATCGTGACCGAGGCGGCCGAGCGGCACGGGATCACCTTCAAGGCGGGCGTCGAGATCGAGTGGGCGGTGGGCCGGGGCCCGGCGGCCGACGGCGCTTTCGTGCCCGCGGTGTCGGGACCGGCGTACGGCGCCACCCGGCAGGTGGAGCTCTCCGACTACGCGGCCGACCTGCTGGCGGCCTGCGCCGAGCAGGGCATCGAGGTCGAGCAGCTGCACCCCGAGTACGCGGCCGGGCAGTTCGAGATCTCGACGGCCGCCCTGGACCCGGTGGCGGCGGCCGACATCAGTGTGCTCGTACGGCAGACGATCAGGGCGGTGGCCCAGCGGCACGGGCTCGTCGTCTCCTTCGCCCCGTCGGTCTTCGCGGAGGGCGTCGGCAACGGCGGCCATCTGCACCTCTCCGCCTGGCGCGAGGGCGTGAACCTGCACTCCTCGGGCAGGGGCCGCTACGGCATGACGCCCGAGGCCGAGTCGTTCGTGGCGGGCGTCGTCGCCCACCTGCACGCGCTCACGGCTCTGACCGCGCCCAGCCCGGCCAGCTATCTGCGCCTCAAGCCGTCCCAGTGGGCCGGGGTGTTCACCGCGTGGGGCCGCGAGACGCGGGAGGCGGCCGTGCGGATCATCACCGGCACGGTGGGCCTGACCGACCGGGCCGCGAACCTGGAGCTGAAGCCGGTCGACCTGGCCGCCAACCCGTATCTGGCGTTCACCGGCCTGATCGCCGCCGGACTCGACGGCCTGACCTCGTCCGCCCGGCTGCCCCAGGAGATCACCGGGGACCCGGCTCTGCTGGCGGCCGATGCGGCGGCCGCCGCGGGCGTACGACGGCTGCCGACCTCCCTCTCCCAGGCGGTCAAGGCGTTCCGTGCCGACGAACGACTGCGGGCCGCGCTCGGCCCGGTGCTCGCCGACGCCGTGGTCGCCGTCCGGTTCGGCGAGGTCGATTCGGTGGCCGAGCTGGACGACGAGCAGATCGCGGCCGCCTACCGCTGGACGTACTGACCATGAGCGCGCACGCCGTCCACGAGGCCCTCGGCGCCGCCCGGCTGGTGGATCACCACTGCCACGGGGTGGTCACCGAGGGCCTCGACGGGGCGGGCTTCGCGTCACTGATCACCGAGGGCGCGGTCTGGCCGGGGATCTCCCCCTTCGACAGCCCGGTCGGCGTGGCGGTGCGTCGGCACTGCGCTCCCCTGCTGGATCTGCCGCGGCACGCGCCGCCCGAGGAGTATCTGGCCCGGCGGGCCGAGCTCGGCGCGCGGGAGGTCAACCGCCGCTTCCTGACCGCCGCGGGCACGGACGTGTTCTGCGTGGACACCGGGTACGCGGCGGAACGTCTCACCACTCCGGCGCAGCTGGCGGAGGCCGCGGGCGGGACGGCGTACGAGATCGTACGGCTGGAGGGTGTCGCGGAGGCGGTGGCGGCGCGGGGCGTGGAGCCCGACGCGTACGCGGACGTGTTCCGCGCTTCCTGTCTGGAGGCGGTGGGGCGCCCGGGCGTGGTCGCGGTGAAGTCCGTGGCGGCCTACCGGACCGGCTTCGACCTGGACCCGGCGCGTCCCTCGGACGAGGAGGTCACCCGTGCCGCCGCCGGCTGGCTGGCCCGGGGCGGGCGACTGGCCGATCCGGTGCTCGTACGGCATCTGCTGTGGACCGCCGTGGATCTGGGGCTGCCGCTGCAGCTGCACACCGGGTTCGGGGACAGCGACATCCGGATGCACCGTGTGGACCCGACCCACCTCACGGACTGGCTGCACCTGACCGCGGGCACCATCCCGGTCCTGCTGCTGCACTGCTGGCCGTATCAGCGGCAGGCCGCCTATCTGGCCGCGGTGTTCGAGCAGGTGTACCTGGATGTCGGTCTGACCCTGCACTACGTCGGCCCCGCGCGGTCCCGGGCGATCCTGGCGGAGGCGCTGGAGATCACGCCGTTCCGCAAGCTGCTGTACAGCTCCGACGCGTACGGAGTGGCCGAATTCCATCTGCTCGGCGCGCTGTCCTTCCGGCACGGACTGGCCGGACTGCTCCAGGAGCGGGTGGACGCCGACGAGCTGAGCCTGCCGGACGCGTTGCGCGTCGCGGCCTGGACGAGCGGCGACAACGCCCGCCGCCTCTACGGACTTCCTGCCCCGCCCCCGTCCCACCAGGCGAGCGCGACTCAGCGCCCGCCGTCCCCGGAAAGTATGATCTAGCAATGTCTGACTTGACCGAAACCACGCCCGGCTGGCTGAGCGCCGACGACCTCGAGCAGGCGCGCGCCCAGATGCCCATCCTGTACGTCGAGGCCGTGCCCGTGCGCGTCGACGACAGCGGCGAAGTCACCAGCGTCGGCCTGCTGCTGCGTATCGGCCCCGACGGAACGGTCAGCCGGACGCTGGTCTCCGGCCGCGTCCTGCACCACGAGCGGGTCAGGGACGCCCTTCTGCGCCACCTGGAGAAGGACCTGGGAGCCGTGGCGCTGCCCCGGGTCCCGGCCTCGCTCCAGCCGTTCACGGTGGCGGAGTACTTCCCGACCCACGGGGTCACGCCGTACCACGACCCGCGGCAGCACGCGGTGTCCCTCGCCTACGTCGTCCCGGTGGCCGGTGACTGCCGGCCCCGTCAGGACGCCCTGGACCTGGTGTGGTTCAGCCCGGAGGAGGCCCTGTCACCGGCGGTGAGGGGCGAGATGCCCGGCGGTCACGGGGTGCTGCTCAAGCAGGCGCTGGCCCACGTGGGCTGCGTCGTCTGAGGCCGCCCGTCAGTCGGTGTCCTTGCGCTGCGTCGTGCCGGGCTCGCCGGTGTCCCGGGTCCACTCGACGACCAGTTCGTCCTTGCTGCCGAAGCGGACCAGGTGGCTGCCGACGACGCCCTCCAGAAGGTCGAGGTGGTCGGCCTCGGTCTCCAGGGCGAGCAGCAGGGCTCCCTCGGTGGCGGTGAGGGTGCCCCTGCCGCCGTTCTGGAAGGCGATGCTGCCCGCACCGCTGTCCTCGTCCCAGCTGGTCTCGCTGCGGCGGCCCAGGTGCGAGGCGAGCTGCTTGGCGTAGCGGTGCGGGCGGTCGGTGGCGACGCGCGCTTCGGAGCGGGGCATGGGACGACTCCCTGTGGTGCGGTGCTGCGGGACGGCTCGATGCTCCCGCAACACCGGGCACCGTGGGCCCATTCCCCTCCCGTCACAGATCGCGGGGAGGTGTGCGGATCAGGCGCGCGTCTTGTGCGTCATCGAGAACTCGTCGGCCTCCGCGAGGTCGAACTCGCCGTGGTCGCTGCCCAGTCCCTGCGCCACCAGTGCCGCGGCGGCACTGCCGAGTACGGCCGCCTCACGGGGCGTCCGGTTCAGGCTGATCCCCCGCAGGAACCCCGCGGAGAAGGCGTCGCCGCAGCCGGTGGTGTCGATGACCTCGACGTCGAAGGCGGGGACCGTCTCCGTGCCCTCGGCGGTGACGAGGAGGGCGCCGTCGCCGCCGCGAGTGACCGCGACCAGGCCCACTCCGCCGGCCAGGAACTTCTTCGCGCCGGTCACCAGGTCCTGTTCCTCGCTGAAGCCGAGGACCTGGTCCTCGTTGGGGAGCAGGAAGTCGACGTGCGGCAGCAGCGGTTCGATCTGGTCGAAGGTGCCGAGTTCGCCGGGGGCGAGGAGGTCCACCGAGGTGACCACGCCGTGGTCCTTGGCGTGCGCCAGGATGCGCGCGGCGACTTCGGCGCCGATCAGCTCAGGACCGCCCAGGTGCAGGTGGGTCGCCTCGGCGACCGCGTCCCAGGGCACGTCGTCGAGGCCGTAGGTGATGTTGGCGCCGAGCAGGTGGAGGGTGGGGCGGTCGCCGTTGGGGCGGATGGGCAGGACGGTCGCGGAAGTGGAGGTGTCGATGCGGCGGACGAGCAGCGCGGTGTCGATGCCCGCCCTGTCGAGGAGCTGCGTGAGCAGGTCGCCGGTCGGGTCGGTGCCGATCGCTCCGGCGGTGCGCACCGTGGCGCCCAGCTTGGCGAGGGTGAGGGCGGTGCCGGCGGCCGTGCCGGCGGCGGTCATGCGGATGTCCTCGACCAGGGTCGTGCCCTGGCCCTCGGGTATCTCCTCGACCGGCCGGACCAGGACGTCCAGTACGTGCACACCCATGGTGACGACGTTCATCGGTTCCCCTCCTGAGCGGATTGCGTGGTGCCGTAGTTGCGGGCGAGGGCTGCCTCGATCACCGCGATCTGCTGCTGTTCGTCGAGGGCGCGCGGTTTCCCGAGCGCGGCCGCGTGCTGGTACACACCGCAGGCCCACTCCAGGAGCAGCGCGTGCTCGACCGCCTTGTCCAGGCTCGGGGCGTGGGTGACGGCCCCGTGGTTGGCCATCAGTGCCGCGCCCCTGCCGTCCAGGGCGGTGAGGACCGACTCGGCGAGGTCCGGGGTGCCGAAGGTGGCGTACGGGGCGACCCTGACGGTGCCGCCGAGGGCCAGCAACTGGTAGTGGATGCAGGGCAGTTCGTCGAGGACGAGGGAGAGCGCGGTGGCCATCGGGGCGTGGGTGTGCACGACCGCGGTGGTGCCGTACCGGCGGTAGACGCCCAGGTGGAGATCGAGTTCCGAGGTCGGCAGCAGACTGCCGGTCACGATCTCGCCGTCGAGGTCGACGACGGTCACCTGGTCCGGGGTGAGCTCGGCGAGGACCGCGCCGGTCGCGGTGATCGCCACGTAATCCCCGGCCCGTACGCTGACGTTGCCCGCCGTACCGATGAGCAGGCCCTCGGCTCCAAGACGGCGGCAGGCGTCCGCCACGGCGGCCCGCTCCTGGTCCAGCGCCGGGCTTGAGTCGGTCATGCGCGCGACGCTAACCTAAACCTGAAACAAAGTCACGTTCACATTCGGAGGTTGTCACGTGGGTGAGCCCACCCCGGACGCCGACTCGGCGGCCTGGATCGCGTCGCTGCGCCGCACGCCCCAACAGGCCCGCAGCCGGGCCCGGTTGGCCAGGGTGCTGGACGCCGCCGAACGCATCCTGGTCGAGGAGGGCGTCGAGTCGCTCACCACGACCCGGATCGCGTCCGAGGCGCGGGTGTCGGTCGGGTCCCTGTACCAGTACCTGCCCGACCGCGGGGCGATCATCGAGGCGCTCGCAGCCGGCTACTTCGCCAAGCTGGAAGCGGCGATGGACGAGCTCGTCCGGGCCGCGTCCGCCGAGCGCTGGACGGACCCGGTCGGCGTCCTCATCGACGCGTACGCCGAGATCTACCGCACCGAACACGGCTTCCGCGCCCTGTGGTTCGGCAACGGTCTGACCGAGCGGACCCGGGCCGCGGACCGTGAGCACAAGCGCCGGATGGCCGACGGGATCCGCCGCATCCTGCTCGCCCTGCACCTCGCCGAGGACGACGAGAACCTCGCCCGCGTCTGCCACGCCGCCATGCTCGCCGCCGACGTCCTCGCCCAGGAGGCCTTCCGCCGGGACACGAAGGGGGACGCGGCGCTGCTGGAGGAGGCGAAGATCCTGCTGCGTGGTTATCTGACGGACATCGCGGCGCGGTACGACGTGTCCTGACGTGTCCGAGAGACGGGGCCCCATGCGACTCGCTTTCACCGGCCGGGTGATCGAATGGCGCGGCCCGGCGCCGTTCTACTTCGTCCCCGTGCCCGAGCAGGAGTGCGCCGACATCGGCGAGGTGGCCCGGATGGCCACGTACGGCTGGGGCGTGATCCCGGTCGAGGCCCGGATCGGCGAGGTCACGTTCACGACGTCGCTCTTCCCGAAGGACGGCGGCTATCTGCTGCCGCTCAAGCAGGCGGTGCGCACACCGCAGGGGCTGGCCGTCGGGGACGACGTGCGTGTGGAGTTGACGGTCCGCTTCTGACGCCCACGGCACCTCGCCCGGTCAGCACGTCCACGTATCGTTCAGCTGTGATCCAGACCGAGCCGATGCGCCTGCCCGACATGCCGCTGCACGACCCGTTCGTCGTCGCCGACGAGGAGACGCGGACGTACTACCTGTACACGTCCAACGAGCCGTCCGTGTCCGGGGTGGAGGGCGTCGGCACGATGGTCTACCGCAGCCGTGATCTGCGGGACTGGACGCGGCCGGTCGTGGTGTTCCGGACCGGTGAGCAGGAGGGGATCTGGGCGGGTGACGGCGGCTGGGCGCCGGAGGTGCACGCATGGGCGGGCAGGTACTACCTGTTCACCACCCTGCACGACGAGAACAGCCCGCTTCCGGTGCCGCCGTCCGGCCGGTGGGGTACACCCTTTCAGCTGCCCAACCATGCGCGCGGCACGATCACGGCCGTGTCCGACTCCCTGCTGGGGCCGTTCCACGTCGTCGACCCGACCGGGCCCACACCGCCCGCGCATCTCATGACCCTGGACGGCACGCTGTACGTCGATCCGGCCGGGCAGCCCTGGATGGTGTACGCGCACGAGTGGCTGCAGACCGTCGACGGCACCATCGAGGCAATCCGGCTGGCTCCGGACCTGACCGGGACGATCGGCGATCCGGTGTTCCTGTTCAAGGGATCGGACGCCTTCTGGCTGGGTGAGCAGATCCCCGCGGGCGTACCGCACCAGCTCGCGCCCTACGTCACCGACGGCCCGCAGCTCCACCGCACCCCGGACGGCGCCCTCCTCATGCTGTGGTCCACGTACGAGAAGGACACGGCCGGTGCGGACGGCACGGTCAGCGGTGGGTACGTGCAGACCTACGCCGTCTCCAGGTCCGGTGCGCTGACCGGCCCCTGGGAGCAGCGCCGGCCGCTGGTCCGGGACGACAGCGGGCACGGCATGCTGTTCCGGGCCTTCGACGGCCGGCTGATGATGATCCTTCACCGTCCCTTCGAGAACGCCCGGGGCAAGCTGTACGAGGTGGGGTTCGAAGGGGACGAGCTGCGGGTGCTGCGGCAGTGCACCGACCTCGACGGCGACGAAATCAGCATCTGAGGTCCGCGTTCTGCGCGGCGGAGATCACCCGGTCCCGATCGGCGGCGCTCAACAGCCCAGCGGAGAGCCAGACTTCGGCGAGAGCGCGTACCTCCTGCATGAAAGCTGCCGCCGCCGCGAAGGGCGCCCGCGCCCGCAACACGTCCAGGAACGTCAGCCCGTCGCCGCGCGACCGGTTCGGGACGCCCGAGTCGGCTCCGCCGAAGACGATCACCGGTTCTGGACCGGAACCGCACCACCAGGGCACAGAAGTTCACCTGGAACGCCGACGGCACCCCGAACTTCGGCACTCCGGTGGCGCTGGGCGTCCCGTTGACGTCACCGTCGGGCGAATAGGAGGTCCCGCCCGCCACTCGGGCAACGTCACGGCCGTGCGCCGACCGACCTACGCCGAGGTCGGCGCACGACTCGGCCCCACAGCACGAGGCTCAATCCCACAGCACGCGAAAAAGGGCCCCGCAGGCTCTCGCCTGCGAAGACCCTTCGCACCGTCGGGACGACAGGATTTGAACCTGCGACCCCTTGACCCCCAGTCAAGTGCGCTACCAAGCTGCGCCACGTCCCGGTGCCTGTCTGACCTGGGGTTTCCCCTGGCCGAACGCGCAAAGAAACCATACCGCACTCGGGTCGGTGGTCGCGCACCCCTTTCCCGGCCGAACCCCGGGCCGTCAGTCGGAGCCCGGCCGCCCCAGTTCCGGATACACGTCGAGCAGCCGGGGCGGGGCCGCCTGGCGCCATGAGTCGGCGAGGATGTCCCGCAGCTCCTCCTCGTCCTCGACCGCGGCGAGGCGGGCGCGCACCCAGGCGAACTGCGCTTCGTGGTCGGCGATCCAGAACTTCCCCGGCTCGGCCAGCACCAGCTCGTCCCGCTCCTCCTTCGGGCAGCGCACGGCGATGGAGGTCTCGTCCTCGGGCAGCGTGGCGAACATCTTCCCCGCGACCCGGAACGTGGGCATGTTCCAGGCGATCTTCTCCGTCGTGTCCGGCAGGGACAGGGCGACACGGCGTACGTCTTCGGCGTCCGGCATGACAGGCACCGTATCCGTCCGCACTGACAATCACCTGGTGGGAGCGGTCGCACCCAGCCGCTTGTAGTACAGCGTCGTCGGCCGCAGCACTCCGGTGGGATCGGCGGCGTAGTCGGGGATGACGCCGGCCCTGGTCCAGCCGGCCGAGCCGTAGAGGCGCTCGGCGGGGCTGTCGGTCTCGGTGTCGAGGTGGAGCAGGGTGATTCCGGACGCGGCTGCGGCCTCTTCCGCGGCGCCGAGGAGCCGGTGCCCGAGACCCCGGCCGCGTGCGTCCCTGTGGACCATCAGCTTGACCAGCTCGGCGCGGTGGCGGGAGTTGGGCTTGTCGGGGTAGGCCAGGGCGACCGTGCCGACCGCGCGGTGACCGTCGTGGGCGACCAGGACGGTCAGATGACCCGCGGCCACCGCAGCCAGGCGCTCCTGCCACCAGGCGACGGCGGTGGACCGGTCCAGGGGTGCGAGGAATCCGATCGAGGCGCCGCCACTCACGGTGTCGATCAGCAGGTCGGCCAACTCGGCTGTCCGGGACGCAAGTTGCTCCTCGTTCAGGCTGGTGACGATCACGGCAGAACCACCGCCAGTACGTACCGCACCGCGTCGGACCCCGGGCACCGGAACCGCGTCGGCCCCCACACGCGCAGCCGTAGACAGTCCCCGGTGCCGAGCTGGTGACGGACGTCCTGGGCGGTGACGTCGAGGGCGCCCTCCAGCACCCAGATGTGCTGTTCCAGACCGGGCACGGGGGGCCGGTCGTAGGCGATGTCGGCGCCGGCGGCGAGGCGCCCCTCGACGAGTTCGCCGCGCAGCCCGGGGTGCGGCGGCGACACGGACCGCCGTACGAAGCCGGAGGCGCGGTCCTCCCACACGGCTTGTTCGGCGGACCGCACCACCATCGCGGGCTCAGCCTCGACCTCGCTGAGCAGATGCGACATGGTGCGCCCGTACACCCCGCACAGCCGGTTCAGAAGCGAGGCGGTGGGGCTGATCTCGGCCCGCTCGGCGCGGGAGAGCGTGGACCTGCTGACCCCGCTGCGTTCCGCCAACTCCCCCAGGGACCAGCCGTGTTCGGTCCGCAGCACGGCGAGCCTGGCGGCCAGCCTGGCGTCGACGGAATCCATTCCGCCGTCGGCTACATCGTGTTTCATATCCGGGATGATATCCCGGATATGAAACACGAGGAGTGAGAGTGAGGGCGATACGCCCGCCCTTACGCCTCCGCCGCCTCGCCCAACGCCTCCAGCACCGGCCGGATCAGCGGATGCGCCTCCGCTCCCCGCCGTACCGCCGCGAACACCCGCCGCGTGGGTGCCGGCCCGTCCACCGGCCGTACGACCACTCCCGCCAGGTCCATCCCCCGCAGCGCCGAGCGCGGCACCAACGCCACTCCCGCGCCCGCCGACGCCAGTGCCACGACCGCGCGGAAGTCGTCCGAGGAGTGCTCCAGACTCGGCTGGAAACCGGCGTTCTCGCAGGCCAGGACCACGACGTCATGGCAGGGGTTGCCCGGGTAGGGCCCGATCCAGGGGTCCTTGGCGAGCTCCGCCAGCGGCACCTCGCCCGCGTCGGCGAGCCGGTGGCTCACCGGCACGACCGCGTCGAAGGGCTCGGCGTACAGCGGCACGTGCGCCAGGCGGGGGTCGTCGGCCGGCGGAGCCCCGCGGTACTCGACCGCGACCGCGACGTCGACCTGCCGGTCCAGGACCATGGGCAGGCTGGCGTCGCCCTCCGCGTCCTGGACGCGGATGTGGATTCCGGGTGCTGTTGTGGCCAGGCGGGCCACCGCGGGCGCCACGACCAGGGCGATGCCGGTCGCGAAGGAGGCGACGGTGACCGTGCCGGCGGCGCCCGAGCTGTACGCGGCCAGCTCGGCCTCCGCCCGCTCCAGCTGGGCGAGGACCGCGTTGGTGTGGCACAGCAGGATCTCACCGGCCGGAGTCAGCCGTACGCCCTTGGCGCCGCGCTCGACGAGGCGGTGCCCCGTCTCCTGTTCCAGAGCGGTGAGCTGCTGGGAGACCGCCGAGGGCGTGAGGTACAGCGCGGCGGCAGCCGCCGTCACCGTGCGGTGGTCGGCCACCGCACGCAGGATGTGGAGCCGCCGCGCTTCGATCATGGATCGATTATCTCAATATGTCCGAGACCGCCGTCAGGTCAGCCCGTGTCAGCTCTTCATCTCCGCCCGGGCCGCCACGAAGGCGTCGACAGCGCGGTTCACGTCGTCCGTGGAGTGCGCCGCCGACAGCTGCACGCGGATCCGCGCCTGCCCCTGCGGCACCACCGGATACGAGAAGCCGATGACGTACACCCCGCGCTCCAGCAGCAGCTCCGCCAGCCGGCCCGCCTCGGAGGCGTCCCCGATCATGACGGGTGCGATGGCGTGATCGCCGGGCAGGACGTCGAAGCCCTCCTCGGCCATACGACGGCGGAACAGGCCGGTGTTCTCGCGCAACCGGATGCGCAGGTCGTCCGCCGACTCCAGGAGGTCGAGCACCTTGAGGGAGGCCGCGGCGATCACCGGGGCGAGCGTGTTCGAGAAGAGGTACGGCCGTGAGCGCTGGCGCAGCAGCGCGACGATCTCGGCGCGGGCGGCGACGTAACCGCCGGAGGCGCCGCCGAGGGCCTTGCCGAGGGTGCCGGTGATGATGTCGACACGGTCCATGACGCCGTGCAGCTCGGGGGTGCCGCGGCCGCCGGGGCCGACGAAGCCGACGGCGTGCGAGTCGTCGACCATGACCATGGCGTCGTAGCGGTCGGCCAGGTCGCAGATCTCGCCGAGGGGCGCCACGTAGCCGTCCATCGAGAAGACCCCGTCGGTGACGATCAGACGTCGGCGGGCGTCCGAAGCGTCCTTCAACTGCCGTTCCAGGTCGGCCAGATCACGGTTGGCGTACCGGAAGCGGCGGGCCTTGGACAGCCGGATGCCGTCGATGATCGACGCGTGGTTCAGGGCGTCGGAGATCACCGCGTCCTCGGGGCCGAGGAGGGTCTCGAAGACACCGCCGTTGGCGTCGAAGCAGGAGGAGTAGAGGATCGTGTCCTCCTGGCCGAGGAAGGCGGCGAGCCGCGCCTCCAGCTCCTTGTGCACCTCCTGGGTGCCGCAGATGAAGCGGACCGAGGCCATGCCGTAGCCCCAGCGGTCCAGGGCCTCGTGTGCGGCGGCGATCACCTCGGGGTGGTCGGCGAGGCCGAGGTAGTTGTTGGCGCAGAAGTTGAGGACCTCACCGGGGCGGCCGCCCGCGGAGACGTTCACGGCCCTGGACTGCGGGGTGTCGATCACCCGCTCGGGCTTGTGCAGGCCGGCGGCGCGGATCTCGTCGAGGGTGGCGCGCAGGTCGTCGCGCACGGAGTCGAACATCATCAGTCCCTAAAGAGGTTCAGTGGGTCCAGTCGAGAATGACCTTGCCGCCGCGGCCACTCGCGGCATCCGCGAACGCCGCCTCGAAGTCGCGGTGGTCATAGCGTCCCGTGATCACGGGAGCGAGGTCGAGGCCGCCCTCCAGGAGGACCGACATGGCATACCAGGTCTCGAACATCTCCCGGCCGTAGATGCCCTTGAGGGTGATCATCGAGGTGACGATCCGGGCCCAGTCGACCGGGAACTCCTCCGCCGGCAGACCGAGCATCGCGATCCGGCCGCCGTGCGTCATGTTGGCGATCATGTCGCGCAGGGCCTCGGGCCGCCCGGACATCTCCAGGCCGATGTCGAAGCCCTCCCGCAGCCCCAACTCCCTTTGCCCGTCCGCGATCCGAGTCTCCGACACATTCAGCGCGAGACTCACACCGACCTTGCGGGCCAGCTCCAGGCGCTCCTCGCTGACGTCGGTGATCACGACGTTGCGGGCACCCGCGTGCCGTGCGACGGCCGCCGCCATCAGGCCGATCGGCCCCGCACCGGTGATCAGCACGTCCTCCCCGACCAGCGGGAAGGACAGCGCGGTGTGCACGGCGTTGCCGAACGGGTCGAAGATCGCGGCGACGTCGAGCTCCACGGGAACCCGGTGCACCCACACGTTGGCGGCGGGCAGGGCGACGTACTCCGCGAAGGCCCCGTCCCGGCCGACGCCCAGCCCGACCGTGGCCCGGCACAGGTGCCGTCGCCCGGCGAGACAGTTGCGGCACTTCCCGCACACGAGGTGCCCCTCGCCGCTCACCCGGTCGCCGATGCCGATCTCCGTGACGTCGCGCCCGGTCTCCACGACCCCGCCGACGAACTCGTGCCCGAGGACGAGCGGGGCGCTGATCGTCCGCCGTGCCCAGCCGTCCCACGACCGGATGTGCAGGTCGGTTCCGCAGATGCCGGTGCGCAGCACCCTGATCAGCACGTCACCGGGCCTGACGGACGGCTCCGGGACGTCCGTGAGCCACAGCCCGGGCTCCGCCTTCTCCTTGACCAGCGCCTTCACGCGACGGCTCCTGTCGGTGCGATCCCGGGCCGCGGGCATGCCGGAAGCAGCCCGCGGCCGGGTGAGGGGTGGAATCGCTCAGCAATCTGCCGTACGAACCCGTCCGGGTCCATCGAGGATTTCTTAAGCGCAGCCACAGCTGGGCTTCACACGGGACGAGCGGCGAGGTGTCGGTACGTCCCGGGCGGGGTCCGGTGGGGTGCGGTGGCGGTTGGCGGAGCGCGCTTTCCGCATCCGGGGCACGCGGCGCGGATCGGTCCTGGTGATCGTTGCCGTGGTCGCGGGGCAGTCGGGCGGGGTCAGTCCGCCAGGGCGTGCGGGTCGTCCTCGGGCAGCCAGGCGTCCGGGGCGTGGATCCCCAGGTCACCCACAGCGTCACGGAGGGCGTCGACGACCGCGAGGACCCCGGCCCGGTCCTCGCTCTCACGGCGGACCAGGGACCAGGTCCAGTAGATCCTCGGCGCGACGACCTCGCGGCGGACCAGATCCGGAGGGAGCGAAGTGGTCTGCCCTTTGGGGCAGTTGAGAACCGGGCGGCTGCTGCGGCGGACGTGGTCGAAGAAGGCAGGTCCGGTGACACCGCCGTCGGAGATCGGCACGGCACGGGATCCGGTGGCCCGCGCCGCTTCTTCGGCGTACTCGTTCCAGGACGCCCAGGCGGTGACGTCGTCGTCGATCAGGACATCGGTGTCGCGGGCCCGGACGTCACCGGTGTCGGCGCCCTTGGCCACGGCGAAGAGCCGGTCCGCACCGATGAGTTCGGCCCGCAGAGCGAGCCGTTTCAGATCCTCGGTCCGTACCCAGCACACGGCCAGGTCCAGGCTTCCGTCGGCGACCCGGGCGGCCTGGGTGTGCGAGGGCGCGACCCATGCGTCGACATGCACCTGCGCCACCGCCGCTGTTCGCGATGTCAGGTCCGGTGGCAGCCAGTTGACGTATCCGACGCGTACCGCCTGCGACCCGGACAGCCGGCTCGCGCGGAGCCGCAGGTCGTCGGCGCGCTCCAACAGGGCGCGGGTGTGCGGGAGCAGGGCGGCACCGGCCGGGGTGAGGGAGACCGAGCGCCGGTCCCGGTCGAACAGCCGCACGCCCAGGTCGCGTTCGAGCGCCTTGATCTGCTGGGAGAGCGAGGGGCCCGCGATGAGCAGCCGCTCGGCGGCCCGGCCGAAGTTCAGCTCCTCGGCGACCGCGACGAAGTACCGCAACTGGCGCAGCTCCACGCCCGCCATGCTACGGGCTGCGAGGCTGCGCCTCTCAGCAGCGAGGCAACCGGTCGTGGCATCGGCGCTGGTGACGGGTCCAGGATGAGGGCATCAGCGGATGCGCTGTCCGAGTGGAGGACATCATGCGGGAGTTCCTGGTCGAGATCACCACCACCGTCCCCGAGGGCACCGGACAGGACGAGGTCGACCGCCGGCGCGCCGCCGAGGCCGTCCGGGCCGCGGAGCTGGCCGACGCGGGGCACCTGGCCCGTCTGTGGCGTCCTGTCGGCGAGCTGCGCAGCATCGGTCTGTGGCGGGCCGCGGACGAGGAGGAGCTTCACGAGAAGGTGCTCGGCACGCTGCCGCTGCGCCCGTGGATGACCCTCACGGTCACCCCGCTGGAGCCCCATCCCAACGATCCCGCCCGATGAGCACTCCGTCGCCGTGGGCGCACGTGGCCCGGGCCGCCGCCGCGCTCGCCGCGGGCATGGGCGTCGGCCGCTTCGTCTACACCCCGATCCTGCCCCTCATGCAGACCCGCGCCGGGCTCTCCGCCGCCGCCGGGGCCGATCTGGCCACCGCCAACTACGCCGGCTACCTCCTCGGAGCGCTCGCGGGCATCCTCGTCCCGGCCCTGGTCCGCTCGCGCACCGTCCTGCGCGGCTCGCTGATCGTGCTCACCGCGACCCTCGCGGGGATGCCCCTCACCCACAGCACGACGGTGTGGGCGGCCCTGCGGCTGGTGGCCGGCGTGGCCAGCGCCCTGGTGTTCGTCGTCGCGGCCGGTTCGCTCCTGCAGCATCCGCGAACTCACCTGCCGCATCTGTCCGGTTGGGCCTTCGGCGGCGTGGGCGCCGGGATCGCGCTGTCCGGTCTGCTGGTCCTCGTGCCGGGCACGGCGTCCGACTGGCGGGCCGCGTGGTGGGCGTCGGCGGCACTGGCCGCGCTGCTCACCGCCGGTGCGTGGACGCTACGGCCGCAGGAAGCCACCTCCGGTCCCGCCGCGAGGGCAGGTGAGCGTACCCACCGCTGGTTCTGGACGCTGTTGGTCGCCTACGCCCTGGAGGGCGCCGGGTACATCGTCGCCGGGACCTTCCTGGTCGTCGCGATCGAGCAGCACTCCCCCGGCCGGGTCGGCGCCGCCGCGTGGGTGCTCGTGGGGCTGGCCGCCGTACCGTCGACGGCGTTGTGGGCCCGGCTGGCGCGCCGCTGGTCGCGTCCCGGTCTGCTGTCGGCCGCCCTGCTGATCCAGGCGGCGGGCATCGCCCTGCCCGCCCTGGTCGGCGGCGTGGTGGCCGCACTGGTCTCCGCGGTGCTGTTCGGCGCCACCTTCCTCGGGATCTGCACCCTCGCCCTGGCCACCGGAAACCAGCTGCGCTTCCCGCGCTCCGTCGCGCTGCTGACCGCCGGGTACTCCGTCGGCCAGCTCCTCGGCCCGCCGGCCGTGGCGCCGCTGCTCCACGACGGCTACCGCTCGGCGCTGTCCCTGGCCGCCCTCATGGTGCTCGCCTCGGCCGCGGCGACCGTCGTCCTCCGGATCGGATTCCCCCATCACATGGTCACGGCGGGCGGATCGCGGAGACAATCGACCAAGGACGCCCGGCCCACGCACCTCGGGCCCGGCGCCCTCGCCCCGCACTCGGCCGACTGACGTGGAGCCGCTCATGACCACCGCACGGGACCTCGCGATCGTCGCTCTGGATGTGCCGCCCGACCGTTCCGTGGAGCAGGGCGACCTGTCGCTCGCGCTCGCGGGGGCCGAGGTCATCGACCTCGTCGAGGCCGAGGCACTCACCCTGGACGGCGACCGGATCGTGCCGGGCCCACAGACGGCCACGGGAGACCGGCTACTGGACGATGCCGCCGCCACGCTCATCCGGCGGGAACCCTACGAGACGGTCGAGGACTGGCTGTGGCGCCGGGGCCGCGAGCTCTCCGCCGCCTACGTCGACGACCTGGAGAAGACCGGACTGGTCACCCGAGAGCACGGCCGCCGGTTCCCGCCCAGGGCGGGACGGACGGTACCGGTCGACTCACCCGCCCGCACCGGCGCCGCAGAACGCCGGACCTCGGGCGAGCCCGTCCTCGCCGCCCTGGCCGCAGCCGCCGGCGTCGACGACAAGGGGCCGGAGTTCGGCGAGGACCGCATCGGCGAGGCGATCACGACCGTGCTGGCCGCCGTCGGAGACGCCGTGATGGAACTGGAGGCGGTACGCCAACGCCGGGCGATCGAGAGCGCCGCGTTCGACAACCTCTGGCGGGGAGGCGTGTGACGGGCGGGTGAGCCGGGTGCGTCGGCGCGGACAAGGGGGCGGGGGCAGGACGCGTCGCATGGCCCCAGGCACGGCGGGCGGTACGTGAACGCGGCCGTGGTCTGCGTCGCGTGAACGCGGGCGTGGTCAGTGGCGGATGGAGGCAGGGCCGGAACGCGTCGCATGGCCGCAGGCACGGCGGGCGGTACGTGAACGCGGGCGTGGTCTGCGTCGCACGGTCGCGGGACCGAAACGCGTCGCACCGCCGCAGGCACGGCGGACGGCGCGTGGACGCGGGCGTGGACACGGGCGTGGTGAGTGGCGCATGGACGCCGTCATGGTCAGCAGGCACGGGTCCAGACATGGCCGACGGCGAACCGACGCGGGCACAGCCGACGGCGCGTGGGCGCGGGTGCGGCCTGCGGCGCGCGGGTGCGGGCTTCGGCGCGCGGATGCGAGCGTGGCAGGCCGCACGTCCACGTGGGGCGCGACCGGCGTCGCGTAAACGCGGCGCAGCCTGCGGCGCAAGGACGCGGACGTGGGCCGCATCGCGTCGGCGCAGGCGGCATGCGGAACGGAGACCAGGCCCGCAGCGCGTGGACCTGGCCACGACAGGCGGCGCGCCGACGCGGGCGGGCCGTAGAGCGTACGGGACGTTCACAGCGGGAGCCCGTCGGCCTCCCCCCGCTCCAGTCGTGCCACGAGTTCCGCCGCCGAGGACTTGATGGTCTCCAGACCGGGCCTCCCCCAGGTCCGCGGCTCCACGTCCGCCACGCACACCGTGCCGAGGACCATCCCCGTGGAGTCGATGAGCGGTGCGCCCAGATAGGAACGGATGCCGAACTCGTCGACGACCGGGTTGCCCGCGAACCGTGGGTAGTCACGGACGTCCTCCAGAGCCAGCGCCTTGCGGCGGACGACCACATGGGGGCAGAACCCATGGTCGCGCTCCATATAGCGGCCCACCTCCGGCTTGGGCTCCCCACTGTCCGCCAGAGGCCTCGCCGCAGGGATCCGCAGACCGGCAAAGAACTGGCGTTGCTCACCGACGAAGTTGACCATCGCGTACGGCGCGCCCGCGTGCTCGGCGAGCCGCCCGGCGAAGGCGTCGAGCGCGGGTTCCGGATGCTCCCCCAGTCCCAGCAGGCGCAGCCGTCGCTCCCGGTCCGGGGCCTCCTTGTCCTCCGGGGTGAGCAGCAGACGACCGGCCGGGCGCGGTGGGTCATAGCTCATGGGCGGATTCCGTCACTGTGGACGTCGGTCATATGCGGCTCCGAGGCGGTGTGTGCGGGGGTCACATGTGGGCGCCATGGCTCGGCGCGGGTGCCGGGCTGTGGGCGATGAGATGTCGTACAAGGGTGAGCAGGGTCTGCACGCCGGAACTCGAGATCCGGGCGTCACAGCGCACGACGGGGATCTCCGGCGAAAGGTCGATCGCGGCGCGGACCTCCTCCGGGTCGTAGCGGTACCCCCCGTCGAACTCGTTGATCGCGACGATGAACCCGAGGCCGCGTTGCTCGAAGAAGTCCACCGCCGCGAAACAGTCCTCCAGTCTGCGGGTGTCGGCGAGGATCACCGCGCCGAGCGCGCCCTCGGAGAGCTCGTCCCACATGAACCAGAACCGCTCCTGTCCGGGCGTGCCGAACAGGTACAGGACGTGTTCCGGGTCGAGGGTGATACGCCCGAAGTCCATGGCCACCGTCGTCTCGACCTTGTTCTCGATACCGTCGAGACTGTCGGTCGCGGCGCTGACCGTGGTGAGCAGTTCCTCCGTGCTGAGGGGGGCGATCTCGCTGACCGCTCCCACGAAGGTCGTCTTGCCGACTCCGAACCCGCCCGCCACAAGGATCTTGAGTGCGGTGGGGAACGGGTCAGAGTTGTCGTCGTAGTCCATCGAGCACTGCCTCCAGAAGAGCCCGGTCAGTCGGGTTGTGGGTGAACTCGGGGGGCTTGGTGGTCAGCGCCCCGCAATCCACCAGGTCGGACAGCAGCACCTTGGTGACCACCGCCGGCAGCTTGAGATGGGCGGCGAGCTCGGCGACCGAGACAGGCGCGCGACACATGTCGAGCGCCTGCGCGTGCTCGGGGCCGAGGTAGCCGAGGGGGGTGGCACCGGTGGCCATCACGTGCGACAGAAGGTCGAGCGCGATGGTGGGCCGGGTGCGGCCGTTGCTGACCGTGAAGGGCCGCACCAGCCGCCCTGCCGCATCGTCGAGCCAGGGCCCGTCGCCGGCCGCCGCCACGCTCAAGGCCTCATCGCCGGGGAATCGACGGCGTGCTGCCGGGGCGCGGTCACCAGGTAGGGGCGGACGCTCTTGACGAGCATCGCCATCTCGTAGCCGAGCACCGCCGCGTCGGCCTCGCGGCCGGCGAGCACGGCAAGGCAGGTGCCGGACCCCGCGGTCGTCACGAACAGCAGCGTCGAGTCGAGTTCGACGACGACCTGGCGTACGTCTCCGCCGTCGCCGAAACGAATGCCCGCGCTGCGGCCGAGGGAGTAGAGGCCGGCGGCCAGGGCAGCCATGTGGTCGGCGCTGTCCGCATCGAGGCCGTGGACCGACTTCACGAGCCCGTCGCAGGACAGGAGGACCGCGCTGCTGGTGTGCGGGACGCGCTGCACGAGGCCGCTCATCAGCCAGTCGAGATCGGATACATGGCCGGTCGGCGCTTCGCTCGCCATGGTGGATCGACTCCTTGAGGTACGAAGGTCTGCGGGAGCGCTGGGGGGTGGGGTGTACGCGGGGGTGGTCATCCGGCGGGTGCGCTCCCGTCGTGCCGGGGGGTGGTGCGGTCGAGGTCGAGACCGTGCACCTCGGATATGTGGGGCCGCTCCATGGGGGTGGCATCTATGGCGGAGGACTCGGTCGTGGGTGTGGGCTCTGTGTGGCTCGCGTCGAGGTCGAAGTCGAAGGAGGCGGAGGGTTTCGGCGACGGGGCGGGGCGGGACTCCAAGAGCCCGAAGGACAGGGAGCCGGTGTCCGTAGGGCTGGTCTCCGTACGTCCGGCGTCCGGGCGGCCGGTGTGGGTACGGCCTGTCCCTGTGGTCGCGCCTGCGGCGCCGCTGCCCATGTAGGTCGTATCCGTGTGCGCCGGACCAGAGGTCGTGGGGTCCGGGTGGGTGGACCCCATGTGTGCGGAGTCCAGGCGGATGGGGTCCATGTGCATTGGGTCCATCTGCATTGGGTCCATGTGGGCGGACGCCGTATGGGCAGCCGAGCCCAGAGCCGAGGAGTCCATGTGTCCGGACGCCATAGGGGCCGAGCCCTGCGCCAGCGGGTCAATGTAGCCGGAGGCCATAGGTGACGGACCCGTATGGTCAGCGTCTGTAAGGTGCGGCACCCCTCGTGACGACACCATGGGCACCATGGGCGTGGCCGGTTCGCCGGAGGTCGGCTCCAGTTGCTGCTGTGTCTCGGCGAGGCTGATGCCGCGCTGGAAGGCCGCCATCAGCCCCGGGTCGTGGTCGGCCAGGTACTCGGTGTCCTGCCTGGGCGCAGGCCCCCCGCGCAGTTGGGGCGCGATGTGTTCCTGGGCGCGGCGCCGGGGCAGTTGGGGCTTGCCCATGGTGCCGCGCACGGTCCCGGTGCGCGGGGTGGGCGGCGTGGTCCGGTGCTCCGCGACCAGCCGCCGGTCGTCGGGCCTGATCCCGGGCATGGCCTCGGCGGGATTGGGCCGCTCCGCACGGGCCCCGCGTACGGGCAGCGGCAGGGGACGCCCGGAACGCGCCCCACTACCGTTCGGCGCGCCACCGCCACCACTCGCCGCCCCCGAACCACCGTTCACGAGAGGCTCACTGGTGCTCGGCGGTGAATCACTGCCGGCAGCCTCGCGCCCACCGCCATGTGAGACAGCCGCATCGCCGTCCAGCAGGTCCCCGATGCCGTTCGCCGACGCACCGACGCGCCCGGACCCGCGTCCGCCCTCGACCGGCGCACGACCGGCGCCACCCGGCCCGCGCCCACTTCCGTTCCTCGGGGGCACGCTGCCGTTGGACACCGCCCCCGGCCCGCTGGCCGAGGCCCCGGCGCCCTGCGCCGGCGGCGCCGCGCTGCCGATGAGGGCCGGCCCCGCACCCCTGGACTCGCGCCGGTTCGGATCGGCCCCGGGACGCGTCTCCGCGGGTGCCCCCCGGTGCCGTGCCTCATGGCCGGCCCCGGGCTGTCCCGGGCGCGTTGCGGGTACGGTCGTCCCGGTCGTCCCGGCAGCGTCCGGCAGTTGCGCCCCGACCGCCCCCGGCGCCGATCCGAGCAACGCCTGCGGCACGACGAGGACCGCCTGCACCCCGCCGTAGATGTTGGTCTGGAGCCGGACATGGATGCCGTGCCGCTTGGCGAGCTGGGAGACCACGAACAGTCCGATACGGCCGTCCGCGAGCAGGCTGGCGACGTTGACCTGATCCGGGTCCGTCAGCAGCGCGTTCATCCGGTGCTGTTCGCCGACGGGCATGCCGAGTCCGCGGTCCTCGACCTCGACGGCGAGCCCGGAGGTCACGAGGTTGGCGCGCAGCAGCACTTGGGTGTGCGGCGCCGAGAACACCGTGGCGTTCTCGACGAGTTCGGCCAGCAGGTGGATGACGTCGGCAACGGCGTGCCCGCGCAGGGTGCCGTCGATCGGGGGCACGAGTTTGACCCGCGAGTACTGCTCGACCTCGGCGATGGCGGAGCGCAGTACCTCCGTCATCGAGACGGGGTTGCTCCACTGCCGACGCGAGACGGCACCGCCGAGGACGGCGAGGTTCTCGGCGTGGCGGCGGATCCGGGTGGCGAGATGGTCGACGTGGAAGAGGCCCTTGAGGAGATCGGGGTCCTCGATCTCGTTCTCCAGCTCGTCGAGGATGGAGATCTCCCGGTGCACCAGCGACTGAAGCCGCCGCGCGAGGTTGACGAAGACCTCCAGCTTCTGTTCGCTGCCGGCCTGGCTGGAGAGCTGGGCGGCCTGGACGACGGCGGTGACGGCCCCGTCGTGGGCCCGGGCCAGGTCGGCGGAGAGCAGGTCGAAGTCGTCGGCGTCGTCGGGCGGACCGCTGCGCGGGCTGCGCCCCGGCGGGACCTCTCCGCGCCGCAGCCCTTCGACGAGTGCCCGCAGATCGACCTCGCGGCGCGCGCTGCTGCGGCGCAGTGCGCCCACGCGGTCGCTCACCGTCCTGGCGGCGCGGTCGGCGGCCACGGCGGCGATCAGGATGCCCGCGAGCGCCACCGAGAACGCGCCGGCCAGGACACCCCACAGGATGAGGCCGGGCTGGGCCCCCGTGGAGCGAACGGTGAACAGGACGGCCGCGCAGCCGCTGAGGGCGACCGCGACCGGTGGGAGCACGGCCAGGCGCAGCAGTTGCGGCCGTATGTGCGTCTCCGGCAGCGAGGTGGCGGGGCGGGCGACCGGCCGCCCGTGTCGCCCGCCCTCGCGGCGGTCTGCTCGTGCGGCCGGTGCACGGAGGTGAGACATCGGTGTCCTTGTACTCGTCCGTCGGTCCTGATGGCCGGAGGGGGCCGGGCTGACGTGCCCGGCCCTGCGGGCTCCGGCGTGCGCTGCCGCGGGCTGTCGGCTGCGTCCGTGCCGGGCGGGTTCCGCCTCGGCGTGATCGTCGGTCACCGGCGCCGCCGGGTTCCCGGCCGCGGTCGGGCAGGAGGAGGTCCCATGGCGTCGACTCCCTCCTCCGGTTCGCGGCTCCGCGCCGTGGGCGTGGGGCGTACGTCATTGCGGTGCCGGTCGGAAGAACCGAAATCTTCGGCCCTCTGTTGCCCGGCGGACACTCACAGTAGTCGCCAACGCATCATGTGCGGTGGGCAGTTGACAAAGTCCCTCGAAGCGCTTCCCACTCTGGTATGAGGCTTCGCACGACAGACCGACAAGCCGACCGGACAGGCACCCTCGAACGAGTGAATACCGATCAGGCCTGGTCAGAAGCGGTCATGAACAAGCGACGGGAGTACCGGACGTCCAGGCGTCCCGCTCGTTCAGCCAGTCGCTTCCGCACATACGGCAACACGACAGGCCCATGAATGACCGCTCGAAGCGTTGGCCCGAGCCTTCCCGAATGTCACTGAGCGTGTCGGACCTCGTCGTAACCAAGCCACGGCACGACTCCCGCTCCGGCGAGGACAATCGACGCGTCCGTCCACGCGACATCACGCAGCCGGGGAGATCGCATGACGAAGTCGCCCACCGGTCACGAACTGACGTTCTGCGCATGGAGGGCCCAGCAAAGCACCGCGTTCCGTCATCGACGGCCACGGGGGGGGTACACGCAGCCACCGGCAGCGGCGGCAGCACTATTCGGCCCGGACCGCACCCGCCACTCGCCCACTCGGGAGCAACACCCCAGCTGACGCCCAGCGGTGACCTACGCGCCCCCGCGACCCGGGCAAGTGCCTCTCGGAGCCGAAGAGTTCACGCACCGTCGAGCAGCACCCACAGACCGGGCGGCCCGACAATTCAGGGCCCCGCGCAATCCGACCGCCGAGGCCGCCCCACCCCCCGACACGGACTAGGCGGCACCTCCCGCCAGGACACCGCCACCCCCGACCGACCGTCCACGACCGACAGACCGTCCACCACCGAACCCGACACCACGGCATCCACGGCGCGCACCCCGCCTGCGCGCCGACCGCAGACCCACCCGGTCAAGCACCCGCGGACCGGCAGGACCGCTAGGCCCGGCATGGGCGGCGCTCCAGAACCCACCCCGCCGGGCCACTCCCACTCCCGCACCCGCACCCGCACCCGCACCCGCAGAACGAAGTCAGTGCTCGACCACAGCCTCCGCCTCCTCCGCCACCGTCGGCAGGGCGTCCCACCCGCCGGCCGGCACCTTCGCCACTCCCCGCCACCAGGGATCGACCGCCGGCACCGCCCCCGGCTCGAACGGCTCCCCCGGTCGAGGCGTGGCCATGGCGACCCCGGCCTTGTGGGACAGCAACATCGTCTGCTCCGCGGGCTCGACCCAAGGATGGTGCGCGAGATTGAACGTCCCCCAGTGGATCGGCAACAGCACCCCCTGCGCCGCGTCCCCGCCCTGAAGATCCAGGTGAGACCGCAGGGCCTCTTCGGGCGTCATGTGGATGTCCGGCCAGAACTCGGAGTAGGCGCCGAGCTGGATCATCGTGGCGTCGAAGGGCCCGAAGGACGCACCGATGTCCTTGAACCCGTCGAAATACCCGGTGTCACCGCTGTGATACACCCGGTGCTCCCCGCTGGAGACGACCCAGGACGCCCACAGCGTGTGCTGGGTGTTCCGCAGGCCCCGGCCGCAGAAGTGCCGTGCCGGTGTGGCGGTGAGCGTCAGTCCGGCGACCCGGGTCGACTCGTGCCAGTCCAGCTCACGCACCCTGTCCGCGGGGACCCCCCAGTGTTCGAGATGGGCTCCCACCCCGAGCGGCACGGCGAAGACGGTGTCCGTCCCGGCCAGTTCCTTGATCGACGGCATGTCCAGATGGTCGTAGTGATCGTGGGAGATGACGACCACGTCGACCGGCCCGAGCGCGGCGAGCGGGAGCGGCACGGGGTGCAGCCGCTTGGGCCCGGCGAAGGGGAACGGGGAGCACCGCTCACCCCATACCGGGTCGAACAGCACCCGCCGCCCGTCGATCTCCGCGAGCACGCTGGCGTGTCCCATCCAGGTGAGCCGCAGCCCGGTGACGGGCGGCTTGGAGAGGTCGGCGAGAGTCGTTGCGTGCACCGGGATCCGGCCTTCGGGGGCCCTGCGGGGCCGGCTGTCGCCATCGAAGAAGACCTTGGCGAAATCCAGCAGCCCGTCGGGCCGGATCCGCGCGGGGGTCCCACCGGGGTTCTGGAAGACACCGTCCTTGAAGTGGGGGGATCTGCGGATACGCGCCATGCGCTCACCGCTCGGATCCGCGCCGAAGGCCGCGGGCTGCAGCGCGCGGAGCCCGGAGCTCAGGGAACGGAAACCGGTCACGGTACCTCCAGATGGAATTGCTGAGGCATCCATTATGGTCCGCCCCTCCGACAATGCCGGGGTCTGTCCGGTCACGGGTCCACACGGAGCCACACGGGTTCACACAGGTAAGGACGCCGCAGGAGCGGATCACGTTGACAGGGCGCACGCCGATGCCAATACTGACCCCCCGTTCAGTAGCCGCCCGTCCACCCCCGGAGCCCGCGTGACCATCCCCTTGCTGTCGCTGACCTGGACCGACCACGTCTCCGGGCGCCAGGGCTTCCTCGTGGTCGACCGGCTGGTGCGGGGCGTCGCCAGCGGCGGTCTGCGGATGCGCCCGGGCTGCACGCTGGAGGAGGTCACCGGGCTCGCCCGTGGCATGACCATGAAAGAGGCGCTGCACTACGACCCCGAGGCCCGTTACGTCCCGCTGGGCGGCGCGAAGGGCGGCATCGACTGCGACCCCCGCGACCCCGAGGCGTACGGCGTCCTCGTGCGCTACCTGCGCGCCGTGCGGCCGTACATCGAGAGCTTCTGGACGACCGGCGAGGACCTCGGTCTCAGCCAGGACCTGGTGGAACGGGCGGCCGCGGAGACCGGCCTCGTCTCCTCGATCCAGGCGGTCTACCCCCTGCTCGACGACGAGGCCACGGCCCGGCAGCGGCTCGCGGACGCGTTCGCCGTCGAGGTGGACGGCATCGGGCTGGGCGAACTGGCGGGCGGCTGCGGGGTGGCCGAGTCGCTGCTGGCGGCCCTGGACCGGGCCGGAGTGCCGTACGAGGGCACGCGCGTGGCCGTACAGGGCCTCGGCACCATGGGCGGCGCCACCGCGCGCTTCCTCACGCGCGCGGGGCTCACCGTGGTGGCCGTCGCCGACATCAAGGGCACGGTCTTCAACCCCTCGGGACTCGACGTCGAGACGCTGCTCGCCGCCAGGGACCCCTACGGCACCGTGGACCGCGCGGCCCTGCGTCCCACCGACCGCGAACTGCCCGGCGAGGCCTGGCTGTCACTCGACGCGGAGGTACTGGTCCCCGCGGCGGTCTCGTACACGATCGACTCCGCCAACCAGGCGCGGATCCGGGCACGTTGGATCGTCGAGGCGGCCAACATGCCGGTCCTGCCCGCCGCGGAGACGCTGCTGGCCGCGCGCGGGGTCACCGTACTGCCGGACGTGGTCGTCAACTCCGCGACGAACGCCTGGTGGTGGTGGACCCTGTTCGGTGACATCGGCGCCGACGCGGACGAGGCGTTCGCGCACGTACGGCGTTCCATGCGGGCCCTCGTCGAGCAGCTGCTGGCCCGCGCGGAGGCGGACGGCACCTCACCGCGCGCCGCGGCCCACGCGCTGGTCGCGGACCGGTTGCCGGTGATCGCGGAGCGGTTCGGCCGGTACCGCTGACCTCGTCCGCCGCCGAGCGGTGCCACTCTCGGTGACGGAATAGGGTGACCTTGTGGCAAGAGTGAGGTTGACGGTCGCCGAGCGGCGCGAGGAGCTGCTGCGGGCCGCCATGGAGCAGATCGAGGCGCGGGGCGTGGCGGCCGTCAGGATCGCCGATGTGGCCTCGGCGCTCGGAGTGAGCAACGCCCTGGTGCTCTATCACTTCTCGACCAAGGAGAAGCTGGTCGCCGCCGCGTTCACCTATGCCGCCGAGGAGGACCTGGCCCATCTGCGCAAGCTGCTGGGCCGCCGCACCAGCGCACTGCGCCGGCTGCGGGCGGCCGTACGCTGGTACGCCCCGACGGGCCAGGCCAAGGGCTGGCGTCTGTGGATCGAGGGCTGGGCGGTGGCGCTGCGCGAACCGGCACTGCAGGAGGTCACCAGGGACCTCGACAGGCGCTGGAAGGCGGCGCTCGCAGAGGTGATCGCCGAGGGCGTCGCCGCAGGCGAGTTCCACTGCCCCGACCCCGAGGCCACGGCTCTGCGCCTCACCGCTCTCCTGGACGGGCTGGCGGTCCAACTGACGTCCTACGCGGGGGCGGTGCCCCGCAGCCGGGCCCAGAAGTGGGTGGACGAGGCGCTGGCCCGGGAACTGGGCCTGGAGGCGGCGCCGACGTCGTAGCCGCGTCCGGCCGCAGTCCCCGCGTGTCCTCAGGCCACCGAAGCGATCCGGGTCTTGATGTCGTCCGGCGACAGCACACCCTTGGCCGTCACATGGTCCCCGGAGGACTCCCCCCGAAGCCGGCGTCCGATCCACGGCACCAGGTAGTCGCGCGCCCAGTGCACGTCGTCCCGCCGGACATCCAGCGATCCCCGCGGCGGCAGCGGCGGCCACGCCTGGTCCGGGTCCGCGGGCACCTCCAGCCCCAGCACCTGACCCGCGCGAAGCGCCACACGCGTGTGGCCCTCCGGAGAGAGGTGCAACCGGTCGCCGTCCCAGGCCCGTCGGTCCTGGACGGTCTTCAGGGACCACAGGTCGAGGACCGGGCAGCCGTAGCGGTCGGCGACGGCCCGCACATGCCCGTTGTACGTGGCGATCTTGCCGCGCAGATGCTTGAGCACGGGCACGCCACGGGTGTCGAAGCCGGTCGTCACCATGACGGTGCCGCACGCCGCGGTGAGCCGGGCGATCGCCCGCTCGAAGCGCTCGGCGACCTCGTCGGGGTCGGTGCCGGGCCGGATGATGTCGTTGCCGCCCGCGCAGAACGACACCAGGTCCGGTGCCAGTTCCACGGCCTGCGGAAGCTGGTCCTCGACGATCTGGTCGAGCAGCTTCCCGCGCACGGCGAGATTGCTGTACCTGAAGTCGCCTTCGGGCCGCCGGTCCGCGAGAAGTACCGCGAACCGGTCGGCCCAGCCGACGAACGCCCCGTCGGGGCCGGGGTCGCCGACGCCCTCGGTGAAGCTGTCCCCCAGCGCCACGTACGACCCGATCACTGATCTGCTGTCATTCTTCGAATCGTCTGCCACAACAGTTCATGATTCACCTTCGAATGTGACCTACGCGACCGTAGGAAGCACTTGACGGGCGGTGAGATAAGCCACTTCTAAAGTGTTCGCCAAACCTGGAATAGGTCGCTCATCAGGAATGTTCATGATGCGACCGCCACACCCGGAAGTCGTTGATCCGGAAATGGCTCCAGGTGGTCCGGAACGCGAAGTGGCCGCTCGTGTAGGGCTCCGGGTCGGTGTAGTCGAAGACGAGCCGCCCGTTGTTCCACCACTGCACCGTGGCACCGTCGGAGACGATCCGCACCCGGTTCGGCCGGTTGGCGACGAGCAGCGGCTCGGTGTAGTCGTAGATCAGCGGCCGCACTCCGGCCTCTCCGACGTAACGGCGCAGCCGGGTCGTGGTGTTGTAGTTCGCGCCGTAGCCGGAGTAGTACGTCTTCAGGTAGTCGTACTCGGCGAGCGTCCCGCCCCTGTGGGTGGCGAAGAGGTCGTCCGGGGAGCGGACGTCGACGGCGTTCCAGAAGTTGTTGAGGTCGGAGACCCGGTCGTTGACCCCGCCCGCGGAGACGGGGGTGGCGGTGTACTCGATGACGTACGGGCCTTCGAGCCGCTTCCTGAACCAGATGGTCGCGCCCGCGGGTACGTCGACCTCCAGGGTCCCGCGCTTCGCGGTGACGCTGCCGCCCTGCTCCAGTTCGACGGCCCACTGGCCGAGGCCGTGGCGGAAGTCGTCGTGGGCGATGAGACGGCGGTGGCGGGGCGAGGCGTTCGCGGTGGCCGCGGGGGCGAGGGCGGCCAGGGCGGCACCGGCGGCGAGGGCTCCGAAGGCTCTACGCGTGGTCGTCACTGGAGACTGTTCCTTCCGGGGTGGTGGTCACGGGCTTCTTCGAGATGAGGTCGATCAGTCGCTCGGCCGCCTTGCGGTGGCCCTGGGCGCTCGGGTGGACGGTGCCGTTGAAGTCGCCCTGCGCCGCGTCGAGCCAGCCGGTCGTGTCGACGAACTCGATGCGCGGATCGGCGAGTTCGGCGACGACAGCCGCGATGTCGACTGCATGGGTGCCGTCGAAGGGGCGCAGGGCGAGAATGCGGGCGTGCGGCGCGGCGGCCCGGAGCCGGGTCAGAAGCGCACGGTAGGCGGCCTTGAACTCGGCCGACCCGGACGCGGCGTCGTTGGTGCCCTGGTTCACCACGATCGCGTCGGCCCGGCGGTCCGAATCCGCCCTGGAACCGGCGTAGTTCCACCCGTAGGCGTCCGCCGCCGCGGGCACTCCCCCGTTGCCGGTCCGGATCACGCCCTGCCGCCCGAACCCGACCTGGGTGAGTGAGGCGTGCAGGGCGTCGGCGACCAGGGTGGGGTAGGCGGCCGTACCGTCCGCGCAGTCGGAGGTGTTCACGTCGCACAGGGCCATGACGCCTTGGGTGATCGAGTCGCCGTAGAACGCCAACTGAGTTTTCTGCACACGATGTTGAGACAGCAGATGGCCACGGATGCCGGTCAGCACCACCCCGGTCTCCAGTGGCGGGATCCACCGGTTCGCCCGCGAGAAGACATCCTTGACGGAGATCTCGACGGAGTGGGGACCACGGCCGGCCGCCCTGATCTCCAGGTCGGGCCGGCCGACGGCGTACACCTCCTTGGGGCCGCCGTCGACCGACACGTAGATCTGCGCGGGCACGGTGATCGACGAGACGTCGAAGAGGGCGTGGACGGCCGGGCCGGTGAAGCGGAAGCGCAGCCTGGAACCGGAGTTGACGGTGACGGCCGCCTCGGCGGTCCGGCCCCAGTGGCCCTCGTAGGCGATACGGCCGTCGTCGGGACGCACGACGTTGTCGCCACCGGAGGCGACGGCGGGTGGCACCGCGCCGACGAGCAGCCCGACCAGGGTCGCCGCGGTCAGGAGTGTGCGTCTCATGATGGGATCCGGTCTCCGATCAGGGCCAGGTTCTGGATCGCGGCGAGGGCCCACTGGGCGGAGGAGTTGGTGGAGATCCAGGGGATCTCCTTCGTGGTCCGCAGGACCGCCGGGGTCTTGATCGTGACGGGGTTCCAGTCGTTGGACGGGAAGTAGGTGTCGTTACCGGTGAAGAACTCGTTCCACGCGCGCGTGGCGAGAGCCGGATCGTTCTTGCGCTGAGCCGCGTACGCGGTGATGCGCGAGTGCGCGGCGGGCAGGGCCGACTTCCAGGTGGAGCCGGTGAGTTGCTTCTTCTGGGCGTCGGTGGCGTTGTAGTACTGCGCGTAGTTCAGCCAGGCCGCGCGGAACTCCGGTTCCTCGTCGCCCAGCAGCGAGACGATCTCGCTGTTGGTCTCGACGAGCCCGAAGACGGCGCTGAGATGCGAGACGTTGACGGCCGTGTCGGTCGTCACGGCGAACTTGCCGGTGTCGGCGTCGAGGAGACCCGTTCCCGTGAAGAAGCCGTTGGGCTGAGCGGCGATCGTCCGCAGGGAGTTGACGAGTTTCGCCTTCGCCTCGGCCGCGCCCGGGCCGCCCCGCTCCCATTCCGTGAGCCAGGCCGCCGACACCCCGCCCCAGTCGGTGCCGAAGCCCACCGACAGGGCGTGCCGGTCGCCGGGCTCGTAACCGTCGGTGCGGACCTTGCGTTGCGGGTCCACCTCCAGGAACGTCAGCTCCACGTCGACGAGTTCGCTCAGCAGGTCGCCGGTGCGTTCGTCGCCTGTGAGGAAGTAGAAGAAGCGGCGGTTGGCGGCCGTGGAGATGCGGACCTGCTTGGCGCTGTCCGCCCAGTGCTGCACGCCGTGGCGGGTGCCGAGGCCCGCCCACTTGCCCAGGTGGTAGACGTCGACCTCACCGGTGTGCCGGGTCATCGCCTCCGCGAACCGGAACGCCTCGGCGGAGCCGGTGCGCAGGAAGTGGTACCAGAGCCAGAGGTCGGTGCCCAACTCGGAGTTGTCCCAGGCGAATCCGCCGACGTCGTAGCGCCAGACGTGCCGGTCGTTGTCGTAGGTGTGCTGGACGTCGCCGTAGTCGAGGAAGCCGTACCAGCGGCGCTCCTCGCGCTGGTCGCGGTAGTAGGCGAACAGGTCGTCGAGGTGGTCCTCGATCGCCGCGCGGGCTTTCGAGGAGCGGTCCACGGGCGTCCAGTCGCCGAACACGCCTGCGGAGCGCAGCCGTTGGGGCGAGGCCGCCAGCAGTGGAGGAGCGGCCACCGCCTTCGCCTGAGCCGCCAGAGCGGCGGCGGAGGGGGTCTTCTCCAGGGCCCAGAAGGTCAGTTCACTGGTCCGGGCGATGCCGTACGGGGTGCCGAAACCGGGCTCGTAGTCCTCGTACGTGATCTCCAGACCGCCGTCGGACTGCTCCTCGTAGGTGTCCTGACCGAGGCCGTCGTGGTAGAAGCGCAGGTCGAGGGGCTGGGCCTCGGGCGAGTAGAGCCAGAGGGTGACCTCGGCGGCGTCGGAGGCCGCACCGCGGACGTCCAGCTGGGTGGGGTGGCGCTGCCAGAAGTCCCTGAGGCCGAAGGAGAGTCCGCCGCTCGCGCCGCCGACGTATCCGAAGCCGCCCGCGCGCTGTCCGGCCGCGGCCGTGATCCAGCCGTACCCGGCCTTCGTCCGCTTGCGCACGTGGTAGCCGTCGGCGGTCGGCTGGGTCAGCGTGTAGTCGCCCCACCGCGGGATGTACGCCAGCCGGCTCGCCACCCGGGTGTCCCAGGTGGCGGTGTCCGGCAGTCTCTCGCCCGCGATCTGCGCGGCCCGCACCGCGGCGCCCGGGTCGCGGCGCAGCCCGGTGACGCCCTGGACGGCCTCGCTGAACAGTCCGCCGCCCGAGTCGGCGAACCGCACATGGCGGTCGTACGGCTGGTCGCTCAGCGGCACGGTGAAGCGGACACCGAGCCCGCGCAGGAAGTCCCCCTGGTCGGACCCGGGCCGCTGCTCGCCGTCCCAGACGAAGGTGTGCACCAGGCGGAAGGATTCCGCGCCGGCGGAGAACGCGAACCGCAGCACGAAGGGCAGCCAGGCCCGGCCGCCGTGCCGGTGCCGGCCCTCGACCCGGATCACGGCACGGACGGGCCCCTCCTGCTCGACTGCGATCTTCTCGATCCGGCCCGCGAAACCGTCGAGGTCCGTGCCCTCACGCACGGACTTCTGCCGCAGGGCGACCAGCCGCCCGTCCCTGGCGATCTCGGTCGTACCGCGCCTGATGCTGCGCACGACGGTGTCGGAGCCCTTGGTCTCGAAGACGGCGGTGATCACGCCGGTCGACACCTCGATACGGCCGCCTCTCCGGCCCACCTCGACGCGGTGCCCGGGGGCGGCCGGGCTGCCCGCGCTCAGTACGTAACGGTCGGCCTTCGGCGCGTCGGGCGCTATCGCGTGCGCGGTCCACTTCACCGAACCGTCTGGCCAGTAGCCGGTGACCCAGCTCTGGACCGGGACCTCGTCGCCGCCGGAGGTCGCGAGCCGGAACGGCTGCTCCGGGCGGTGGGTGCCACGCGCCCAGGGCACGCCCCAGGTGGCACCGGCGTGGACGTCGGGGGCCGAACCCTCCAGCCAGTGGAGTTCGGTGGCGTCGCCGTCCGCCGCTGTGGCGGCGTGGGACACGGCCCAGGAGAACTGGGTGAGGGCTGCCGCAGCTGCGGCGCCCTTGAACACGGTGCGTCGGTCGACGCCGGACACTGTGACCTCCGAAGGCCTTAGAAAGCGCTTGCACAGCTACGGAGTTCACTCTGTCCCCACCCTCCCTCACCTGTCGACGCTCCGAGCACGTCTGCCACACGACCGCAATGAAGTGATCATGAACGCGCAAGGACACTCAGCAGGGAACACCGAAGGCCGGACCCGGGGATCGGGGTCCGGCCTTCGGTGGCACAGGGGGGCGTCAGCCGACGGCGACGCCCTTCGAGCGGAGGTAGGAGACCGGGTCCACGTCCGAGCCGTAGTCCGGCGTGGTGCGGATCTCGAAGTGCAGGTGCGGGCCGGTGACGTTGCCGGTCGCGCCGGAGAGGCCGATCTGCTGACCCTCGGTCACGGTCTGGCCGGCCGAGACGGAGAGCTGGGACAGGTGGGCGTACTGGGCGTAGTAACCGTCGTTCAGCTTGATGACGACCTGGTTGCCGTAGGCGCCGCCCCAGCCGGCGGAGACGACCGTGCCCGCGGCCACGGCCTTCAGCGAGGTTCCGGTCGGGACGACGAAGTCGACGCCGGTGTGGTAACCGCTGGACCACATGGCGCCCGCCACGCGGTAACCGGTACCGATGGTGGCACCCGTCACCGGCAGGGTGTAGCCGCTGGAGCCGGTGGTGTCGGAGCTCTGGGTGGCGGCCGTCGCGTTCGACGACTTCGACGCGGACTTCTCGGCCTTCGAGGAGGCCGAGGAAGAGGAGGCGGAGGAGCCGGTCTTCGCCGTGCTCGTCACGCTCCTCTTGCCGATCGAGAGCTTGAGACCGGGGTGGATGAGCGAGGGGTCGTCGCCGACCGCCTGGCGGTTGTCGGCGTATAGCTTCTTCCAGCCGCCGGTGACGTTCTGCTCGTCGGCGATCTTCGAGAGATAGTCACCGGTCCGCACCGAATAGGTGCGCACGGTCGCGGCCTTCTTCTTCGCGGCCGCCTTTTCGGCGGTCTTCTCAACGGCCTTCTGCGTCACCGGAAGCGACTGAACGGCCTTTTCCGACACCGACTGCGAGGTGGCGGCGTGGGCACCGGTGGCCCCCATGAGCGGGAGGGCGAGTGCGGCACCCCCGGTTCCGGCGACGGCTATCGAGCGGGTGAAGCGCTGGGGCTTCGGACGGCGGTGCTTACCCTTCGCGGGCATGGTGAATTCCTCTCCGGCGCCTGCGAGGTGAGCTGTCGGGTGCGGACTGGAGATGTCCGGCCGCGCCGAGGCGCGACTTGACCCCAAGCCTGTTCCGGAGACCGGAACAGGCGGTACTGCCTGTGGGTCCCCCGCTCCTGCCGTGTACGGGTGAGTGTGTGCGGAATCCGTTCGGCGGCAGGATTAGGCGTCCGACCGGATCGGAGGTGAACGTAAGCGAGCAGGACGCAAAGGGACAAGTGAGTGGTTCCCTGTGAATGCGTTTCTGTTGATCGCTTACGGGAATAAGCAGTCACCCTGCGTGAATCGGAAGCCCGATACCCGGCCCGAATCCCCTTGAAAACCATAAGAATTACGTGAACATGACGAGCGACACACCGTCACGGATATGACGCTCCTCACGTCATGAATTCACAGGAACTCACACCCCGGAAGGAGTTGGAAGGAATCCATCAATTCGGACAGAAGCCCTAGATGCGGCGGAGTCGGATAACCGTCGCATCGAGGTCACCACGCAAACCGGTGGAAAGTCCGTGATGCAGCAATACGGCCCCTCGGTGCACTTCGCCCGTTTCAGGGCATTCATACGATGCCGCCGGGTCGAGTCCGCGCAGCCGCAACGCCGGTACGGGCTCGCCGTACTGCTGCGCCTGGAGCCAGGCGAGGACGACGGCCTCGTCCCCGAGGACGTACTGCACGGCACTCGCTCCGCCCCGCGGAGGCCGCAGCCGGTAGAGGTCGCCGCGCTGCACCACGGGCCGGATCTCCTTGTAGAGATCCACCCACCGCCGGGCCTCGGCGAGCTCCTCCTCGGTCCACTCCTCAAGGTCTCCGCCGACGCCGAGCACCCCGGCCATCGCGCTCACGAACCGGAACCGAAGAGAGCTCACCCGGCCGTTGAGCTGGGTGTTGGGGCTGTCCGTGACCCAGGCGGCCATCACCCGCGCGGGGTGGATCTGACTGAACCCGTGCTGGATGACGAGCCGGTCGAGCGGGTCGGTGTTGTCGGAGGTCCACACCTGGTCGGTGCGGCTCAGCACCCCGAGGTCGATCCGGCCGCCGCCACCCGAGCAGGACTCGAAGGCAACCCCGGGGTGAGCCTCCCGCAGCCGGTCCAACAGTGCGTAGAAGCCGCGCACATGGTCGACCCACAGACGCTGCGGGTACGGGTCGCCCGGCCAGCCCGCGTCGGTGAAGCAGCGGTTGAAGTCCCACTTCACATAGTCGACCGGGGCCGAGGAGAGCAGTGTGTCCAGCTGCTCCCACAGGTACTCCTGGACGTCCTCACGCGCGAGGTTCAGTACGAGCTGATTACGGAACTCCGTCTGCTTTCGCCCCGTCTGGTACTGCACCCAGTCCGGATGGGCGCGGTACAGCTCGCTGTCCGGGTTGACCATCTCCGGCTCGACCCAGATGCCGAACTGCATGCCGAGCGCCCGCACGTAGTCGCCGAGCGGCTTGAGGCCGGCGGGGAAGCGGTCGGGGTTGGGCGCCCAGTCGCCGAGCCCGGCCCGGTCACTGGTGCGGGCGCCGAACCAGCCGTCGTCGACCACGAACAGCTCGACGCCGATCGCCGCGGCCCGCCTGGCGAGGGTGCCCTGCTGCTCCTCGGAGATGTCGAAGTTCGTGGCCTCCCACGAGTTGAACAGGACCGGCCGGTCCTGGTCCGCGTCCGGGATGACGTACGCCCGCTGGTAGGCGTGCCAGGCCCGGCTCGCGCCGCCGAAGCCGCCGTCGCTCCAGAGGCCGGCGAAGACGGGGGTGGTGAAGGACTCCCCGGCCGCCAGGCTCAGCAGTCCCGAGTCGTCGTAGCCGGCGCCGCCGGTGATCTGCACGCGCGTGTCGGCGAGTTGGGCCACCGCGATACGCCAGGACCCGGACCAGCCGAGGGCACAGCCGTAGACCTCTCCGCGTTCCTCGGTCGCGTCGGTGTCGAGGGCGACCCACGGCAGGTGCTGGTGCCCGGTGTGGCCGCGGCGGCTGCCGATGACCTTCTCGCCGTAGGTGAGGGGGGTCTGGGTGAGCTGGGACTCGGCGGCCCAGCGGCCGTGCAGCTGGGAGAGCCGCCAGCCGTCCTCGCGGTCGGGCAGGGTCCAGGTGGCGGAGTCGGCGCGCAGCAGCTCGACCGGTGCCGGGCCCTGGTTGACCAGGGTCACCCAGCGCTCCAGGACGTCGTGGCGCATCCGGTAGTGCAGGGTCACGGTCAGCCCGGCGTCCCGGAACCGCAGCCGCAGTTCGTCGCCCTCTGTGTCGTACGCCTCGAAGCTCCACTCGGTGCCGCGCCGCTCGTCCGTGCGCACGGACAGGGCGGGGCGGGTGAAACGGGGGCCGCCTTCGACCGGGTACTCCTCGCGTCCGTCCAGCGGCGACTCGAAGGGCCAGTACTCCGGCAGGGGCCGAACGGCGAGGGCCTCGGCGTCGGCGAGCGCGATCCTCGGACCCCAGTGCAGGTGCAGCAGCTCGTCCTCGGCGGTGAGGTGCAGGGCGTAACTGCTGGCCGGCCCGGAAAGAATCCACGTACGGCCGTTCTCGGCGATCTCCAGCATCATGCCCCTCACAGATTCGAACAGGTGCCATCAGGTGTGCTCAGGCACCAACATCATCATCGGCCGTGAGCCCGGCTGCAACGCCTGTGGACAACTCATTGCCGGGGTTGTGGACAACTGATTGCCCCAGGAACACATGTCGTATGGTCGGGAGCGTGCCCGTCGACGAGCAGCGCCGGCGGCGACCGGCTGGGAGGAACCCCGTGACGCAGCAGATCCCGTCGACCGAACCCGAACTGGCCGGTGTCCGCAACTTCCGTGATGTGGGCGGAATGCCGACGGTGGACGGACGTCGGGTGCGGTACGGAGTGCTGTTCCGCAGCGGTCACCTCGCACACGCCACGGAGGACGACGCCGCGTTCCTGTCCTCCCTCGGCCTGCACACGGTCTTCGACTTCCGCAACGCCGCGGACCAGAAGCTGGAGGGCATGGACGTCGAGCTGGCGGGGGTGCGCAATGTGAACCTCCCGCTGAGCGACCCGGCCGACGGCGTCGAGTTCTGGAAGATGGTCCGCGACGGCGAGCTCGACCAGTTGCGCGAGATCCTCAGCGACGGCAAGGGCGCCCACCGGATGATCACCGCCTATCGCAAGATCATCAAGGAGCGCACCGCGGAGCACTCCCAGGTGCTGCGCTCCCTCGCCGAGGACAGCGTGCCCGCCCTCATGCACTGCGCGGCCGGCAAGGACCGCGCGGGCCTGTCGATAGCCGTGACACTGCTCGCCGTGGGCGTGGAGCGTGAGGCCATCGTCGCCGACTATCTGGAGTCCAACGCCAAGCACCGGCGGTACAAGGTGCGCCGCAGCGGCTCCGATGCCGCCACGGCCTACTCCCCCGAGGTCATGGAGCTGCTCAGCCCCCTCTTCGACGCACGCGTCGAGTATCTGACGGCGGCCTTCGAGACCATCGAGGAGACGTGGGGCAGTGTCGACGCGTACCTGGAGCAGGGGCTCGGCCTCACCCCGGAGCTCCGCGAGCGCCTGCGGGAGCGGCTCCTCGACTGAGCCGTACGGCCGCTGCCGCCCGGCTCTTGTCCTGAAGCAGGAACAAGCAGGATCAGCCGCTACTGGCCTGCTCCCACCGCGAAGAGGAAGTAGACGAAGGCCGCGAAGACGTGGCCCACCGCGAGGTAGATGATCAGGCGGACCCACAGGGCGCGGGGGAACTTCTCCTCCATGTCGGTCATGGCGTCTCTCCAAGGTTCGGGCCCAGGCACAGCGCGGCCGTGGGACTCTGCAAGAGGGTGTGGACGAACAGGAGCTCGACGCCGTCGGGGTCGTGGGCGGCGATGCGGTGCGGGGTCAGTGAGTCGAAGTGGGCACTGTCGCCCGGGTCGAGCCGGTGCGTGCTGTCGCCGAGGCGCAGCCGGAGCCGCCCCTTGAGGACGTAGAGCCATTCCTCGCCCGGGTGCACCCGCACGATGTCGCCCTGGGAGCCGTGCGGAACCTGCACCCGCAGGGCCTGCATGCCGCGGCCGGGCGCGCCCGCCTGGAAGTAGTTCCAGCCGCCCGCAGCGGTCGGTTCCATGTCGCCCGAGCGCATGACGGCGTCCCGTTCGGCAACCGTCTCACCGAGCAGTTCCGAGACCGTCGTACCGTAGATACGGGCGAGGGCCAGCAGCATCGGCAGCGAAGGCTGACGCTGCCCGGTCTCCAGCCGGGAGAGGTGAGCGGGCGACAGTCCCGCGGCACCGGCCGCGGCCTCCAGGGTGAGGGAGGCGCGGCGACGCAGTGCGCGGAGCTGGGGAGCCACCGAAGGCAGCTCCGTGAAGGCTTCCGAGGAACTCATGACTCCATTGAGCCGGAGGTTTGCCTCTGCGGCAAATTTCTTGCCTCAGAGGCAAAAGCCCCGGGTTCTCTAGCGGTTGGCCACCGCCTGCTTCACCAGGGTCTTGCTGAAGTCCCACATCAGCCCGCCGCCGCTGTGCGCGTCGTCCATGACGGCGGTGAAGGCGTCGACGAACCGGTCCACGTCCGCCTCCCCGACGACGAGCGGCGGGATGAGCTTGATGACCTCCAGGTGGTCCCCGGAGACCTGGGTGAGAATCCGGTGCCGCTGCAGCAGCGGAACGACGACCATCTGCGCGAACAGGCCCTTGCGTGCGGCCTGGAGCATGGTCCAGCGGCTGCGCAGCTTCAGTGACCTGGGCCTGCCGAACTCGATGCCGATCATCAGGCCCCGGCCGCGGACGTCTGCGAGCAGTTCGTACTTGTCGGTCAGCGCCGCGAGCCGGGACCTGAGCAGGTCGCCGGTGGCGCGGGCGTTCGCGACGATCTGCTCGTTCTCCATGACCGACAGGACCGCGAGCCCGGCCGCCATCGCCTGGGCGTTGGATCCGAAGCTCGCCGAGTGCACCAGCACCCGGTCCATCGAGGAGTAGACCTTCTTGAAGATCCAGTCCTTGCCGAGGGTGGCGCCGACCGGGACATAGCCGCCGGAGAGCGCCTTGGCCACGCACACCAGGTCGGGTTCTACGCCGTCCTCGTGCTGGTAGGCGTAGAAGTCCCCGGTCCGGCCGAGCCCGGTCTGCACCTCGTCGGCGATGAGCAGCGCCTTGTGTCCCCTGAGCAGGTCCTGCGCTGCCCTCAGATAGCCGGGCGGCGCCTCCAGCACCCCCTTGCCCTGGATCGGCTCGACGACCAGGGCGGCCACGTCGCCCTTCTTCAACTCCCTTGCCAGGGCGTCGAGATCACCAAGGGGTACGGCGGTGTCGGGCAGCAGGGGCGCGAAGCCGTCCCGGAAGCCGGACTCGCCGTTGACCGACAGCGACCCGGTGGTCAGTCCGTGGAAGGCGTGGTCGCAGTACAGGATCCGTGGTTTCCCGGTGGCGTACCGGGCGAACTTCAGCGCGGTCTCCACGGCCTCCGTGCCGCTGTTGCCGAAGAACACCCGGTCCAGGTGCGGGCTGTACGCGAGGAGCTTCTCTGCGAGCAGTCCGGGCAGCGGCTGGCAGTCGAAGCGGGTGAGGTCGGCGAGGCCCGCGTCGAGGACGTCGTGCAGCGCCTTGCGGACGACGGGGTGGTGGCGGCCCAGGCCCATCACCCCGAACCCGGCGAGCATGTCCAGGTAGTCGTTCCCGTCCGCGTCCCAGAAGTGGGCGCCCTCGGCGCGCTCGTAGACCTTGTCGAAGCCGATGGTGTGCAACATGCGCGGGAGCTGGTGGTTGAGGTACTTGCCGTGCAGCTCGTAACGCTCGGCTCCGCGCTCGGCCAGGAGTCTGCCGAGGTCGAACTCCGTGGTCATTCAGCCTGCTCCTTGACTTCGGCCCGGTCCTTCACGGCCAGGCTCGCGCTGATCCGCCCCGCCACCTCGACCGGCGTCAGCCCGATGTCGGCGAGCACCTCGCCCCGCTTGGCGTGCGCGAGGAACTGCTCCGGGATCCCGAACCGCCGTACGGGCACGTCGACATCGGCGTCGCCCAGCGCGAGCGCGACCGCGGCGCCCACCCCGGCGGCCCGGCTGTTGTCCTCGACGACGGCCACCAGCCGGTGTTCTGCGGCGAGCCCCGGCAGAGCGGGGTCGACGGGCTTGACCCAACGGGGGTCCACTACGGTGCAGTTGATGCCGCGGGCCTCCAGCAGCTCGGCGGCCTGGAGGCAGACGGGGGCCATCACGCCGACGGCGACCAGGAGGACGTCGGGCACGTCCACGGAACGGTGCAGGACGTCCAGGCCCCCCACCCGGTCGATCGCCGGAACCGCCGGCCCCACCGACTCCTTCGGGAACCGCACCAGCGTCGGCGCGTCGTCCACGGCGACCGCCTCCCGCAGCTGCGCCCGCAGTTGGTCGGCGTCCCGGGGTGCGGCGATCCTCAGTCCCGGCACCACCTGGAGGATCGACATGTCCCACATGCCGTTGTGGGACGCCCCGTCGACCCCCGTCACCCCCGCCCGGTCCAGCACGAACGTGACCCCGCAGCGATGCAGGGCGACGTCCATCAGGAGCTGGTCGAAGGCCCGGTTGAGGAAGGTCGCGTAGACGGCGACGACGGGGTGCAGCCCGCCGGTCGCGAGGCCGGCCGCGGACACCGCCGCGTGCTGCTCGGCGATGCCGACGTCCCACACCCGGTCCGGGAACCGGGCGGCGAACTTGCCGAGCCCGACCGGGTGCAGCATGGCCGCCGTGATCGCCACGACGTCCTCGCGCTCCTCCCCGATCGCGGCGATCTCGTCGCCGAACACCGAGGTCCAGGAAGGCCCGTTGGAGGGCGCGAGCGGCTCGCAGGTGAGGGGGTCCATCACCCCGACGGTGTGGAAGTGGTCCTCCTCGTGGGCCAGGGCGGGTTCGTAGCCGCGTCCCTTCTCCGTCAGACAGTGGACGAGCACCGGCCCGTGGAAGCGTTTCGCGCGCCTCAGCGCGGACTCGACGGCCCCGATGTCGTGTCCGTCGATCGGGCCGACGTACTTCAGCCCGAGGTCCTCGAACATGCCCTGCGGTGCGAAGGCGTCCTTGAAGCCCTTCTTCGCGCCGTGCAGGGATTCGTAGACGGTGTTGCCGACCAGCGGGGTCTTGAGGAGTACGTCCTTCCCCCAGGCCAGCACCTTCTCGTAACCGTCGGTGGTGCGCAGGGTGGCCAGATGGTTGGCGAGGCCGCCGATGGTCGGCGAGTACGACCGCTCGTTGTCGTTGACGACGATGATCAGTGGCCGGTCCTTGGCGGCCGCGATGTTGTTCAGTGCCTCCCAGGCCATCCCGCCGGTGAGGGCGCCGTCGCCGATGACCGCGACGACATGGCCCTTCTCCCCCTGCACCTGGCGCGCCTTGGCGAGCCCGTCGGCCCAGCCGAGCGAGGTGGACGCGTGGCTGTTCTCGACGATGTCGTGCTCGGACTCCTCGCGCGAGGGGTAGCCGGACATGCCGCCCTTGCCGCGCAGCTTGGAGAAGTCCTGACGCCCTGTCAGGATCTTGTGCACATAGCTCTGATGGCCGGTGTCCCACACGATGCGGTCGACCGGCGACTCGAAGACCCGGTGGAGCGCGATGGACAGTTCCACCACCCCCAGGTTGGGTCCGAGGTGTCCGCCGGTCCTGGCGACCGCATGCACCAGGAACTCTCTGATTTCCTCGGCCAGTTCACCGAGATCCGACTCGGACAGCGCCTTCAGGTCGCGTGGTCCCCGGATGTTCTCCAGCATCGTCACGCTCGGGCCCCCTTCGGTCCGTGCTGTTCAACTCACGGTGACGGCCGGCTCCCCCGCCGCGACGCCGTCCTGTTCCATCTGCTCGGCGATCTTCATCGCCTCCTCGATGAGGGTCTCCACGATCTTCGACTCGGGCACGGTCTTGATGACCTCGCCCTTGACGAAGATCTGCCCCTTGCCGTTGCCGGAGGCGACACCCAGGTCCGCCTCGCGTGCCTCGCCGGGACCGTTGACCACACACCCCATCACCGCGACCCGCAGGGGCACTTCCATGCCCTCAAGACCCGCCGTGACCTCGTCGGCCAGCTTGTATACGTCGACCTGCGCCCGCCCGCAGGACGGACACGACACGATCTCCAGCCGCCGTTGCCGCAGGTTCAGCGACTCGAGGATCTGGATGCCGACCTTGACCTCCTCGACGGGCGGTGCGGACAGGGACACCCGGATGGTGTCGCCGATTCCCCTGCTCAGCAGCGCCCCGAAGGCCACCGCCGACTTGATCGTCCCCTGGAACGCCGGGCCCGCCTCCGTGACCCCCAGGTGCAGCGGGTAGTCGCACTGCTCGGCGAGCAGCGTGTAGGCGGCCACCATCACCACGGGGTCGTTGTGCTTGACGGAGATCTTGATGTCCCGGAAGCCGTGCTCCTCGAACAGCGACGCCTCCCACAGCGCCGATTCGACCAGCGCCTCCGGAGTCGCCTTCCCGTACTTCTGGAGAAGACGCCGGTCCAACGACCCCGCGTTCACGCCGATCCGGATCGGCGTGCCGTGGTCCTTCGCGGCCCGCGCGATCTCCTTGACCTTGTCGTCGAACTGCTTGATGTTCCCGGGATTGACGCGTACGGCCGCACAGCCGGCCTCGATCGCCGCGAACACGTACTTCGGCTGGAAGTGGATGTCCGCGATCACCGGGATCTGAGACTTGCGCGCGATCGTCGCGAGGGCGTCCGCGTCGTCCTGCGTGGGGCAGGCGACGCGGACGATCTGGCAGCCGGACGCCGTGAGTTCGGCGATCTGCTGCAGGGTGGCGCCGATGTCGGACGTGCGGGTCGTCGTCATCGACTGCACCGACACCGGGGCCCCGCCCCCGACCGCCACCGGTCCGACCATGATCTGCCGCGACAGGCGCCGCTCGGCGATCGGCCGGACCGGTACCTCGGGGACGCCCAAGGAGATGGCGGTCATGGCGCTACTCGCGGTTTCCGCTGACGGTCTCGCGCATGGCCCGCAGGGACTCCTTCAGGGAGCCCATGGTGGCGAGCACGGCCGTGGGTTCGTAGCCGCAGTGCGCCATGCAGTTGGCGCAGCGCGGGTCCTTGCCGCGTCCGTACTTGTCCCAGTCGGTCTCCTCGATGAGTTCACGGTACGTCGGCACGTACCCGTCGCTCATCAGGTAGCAGGGGCGCTGCCAGCCGAACAGGGAGTAGTTCGGGATCGCCCAGGCCGTGCACGGGAAGTCGACCTTGCCCTCCAGGAAGTCCAGGAAGAGCGGGGAGTGGTTGAGCCGCCACTTCTTGCGGTTGCCGCCCGAGAAGGCCTTCTTGAACAGCTCCCGGGTCTGCTCCACGCCCAGGAAGTGCTCCTGGTCGGGCGCCTTCTCGTAGGCGTAGGCGGGCGAGATCATCATCTCGTCGACCTTGAGGTCGTCGTTGAGGAAGTTGAGCACCTCGATGATGGTCTGCGGGGTGTCGGTGTTGAAGAAGGTCGAGTTGGTGGTGACCCGGAAGCCGCGCTGCTTGGCCTCCTTGATCGCCGCCACGGCCTCGTCGAACACGCCCTCCTTCGCCACGGACTCGTCGTGCCGCTCCCGCAGCCCGTCGATGTGCACCGCGAAGGCGAAGTAGGGGGACGGGGTGAACTTGTCCATCTTCTTGCGCAGCAGCATGGCGTTGGTGCAGAGGAAGACGTACTTCTTCTTCGCCACCAACTGCCGCACGATCTCGTCGATCTGAGGGTGCATCAGCGGCTCTCCGCCGGCGATGGACACCATCGGGGCACCGGACTCCAGCACCGCCCCGACGGCCTGCGCCACCGGCATGCGCTGCTTGAGCACACCCGCCGGATGCTGGATCTTGCCGCAGCCCTCACATTTGAGATTGCACGCGAAGAGGGGCTCCAGCTCCACGATCAGCGGGAACTTCTCCCGCTTGCGGAGCTTCTGTTCGGCCAAGTATGTAGCGACCTTGATGGATTGACGCAGCGGCATGGCCATCTGGCTCACCTCCTGGGGAGCAGCAAGGAACGGTGCCATTCATAGAAAGCTGGGAGAACGGAACGAAGAACGCGGAAGGCTGATATTCCACCGCGTACCGTGCCGATCCGGACGAGTTCATGTTGTGGAGCGTCCACGACCACCCGGACGGCCGCAACGGGGCGCTCGCCCGCGCGCACGGCGCTCAGGAGCGTGGCCGCGGACTCCATGTCGACCGCGATCGCGCCGGTCACGAACAGCTCCGACCGCTCGTGACCGCGGACGACGTGATCGGAGCCGATGAGCGGACCGGTATGCACGGTGCGTCCCGGTACGGCCCGTACGAGCTCCTTGACGAGTAGGTCGGTCTCCACACACGGAACGGTTCCGTCCGGATGTCGGGTCTCCTCGGCGACCACCAGATCGCCGGGGTGCATCCCGGGGGCGAGCCCCGCGCAGAAACCGGTGGCCAGTACGGCGGCCCCGTCGAGCAGGGGATCGGCCAGACGCCGGGTGACGGACCGTTCCGCCGCCTTGGGCCCCATACCCGTGCGGAGCACGCTGACCGACTCGCCGGCCCCACCCCGCTCGCCCGTGCGCAGTGCGAGCTGCTCGATGCCGAGGGCGCAGGCGATCAGCAGCGGGGCGGTGGCGGGCCGGGTGCTCATCAGACCGCCTCGGGCCGGGAGAACGGTTCTCCGTGGACGTAACGGCCGAGCGCGGTGAGTGGGAAGACCTGCCGGTAGAGGTGGTAGTTGATGGAGAAGTCCCAGGGGAAGCCGGTGCCCGTGAAGTACGGCTCGTCCCAGGAGCCGTCCTCGCGCTGGGTGCTCGCGAGCCACTCGATGCCCCGCTCGACGGCCTTGGACTCCCTCTCCCCCGCGGCCAGCAGCGCCATCAGCGCCCAGCCCGTCTGCGAGGCCGTGGAGGCACCGCGGCCGCTCCACTCCTTGGCGTGCTTGTAGGAGCGCAGGTCCTCACCCCAGCCGCCGTCGTCGTTCTGCACCTTCTCCAGCCACGCCACGGCCCGCCGGATCGCCGGGTGCGAGGCGGGCAGACCGGCGGCCGTCAGCGCGGGCACCACCGAGCCGGTGCCGTAGACGTAGTTGACGCCCCAGCGCCCGAACCACGAGCCGTCCTGCTCCTGTTCGGCGAGCAGCCAGTCGATTCCGCGCCGGGTGCGCGGGTCGTGCGCGAGCCCCTCGACGGCCAGCATCTCCACCACATGTGCGGTGACGTCGGCGGACGGCGGGTCGATGACCTCGCCGAAGTCGCAGAACGGCAGCCGGTTGGGGAACGGGCTGGTGTTGTCGACGTCGAACGCGCCCCACCCGCCGTTCTTCGACTGCATCCCGAGGTTCCAGCGCACCCCGCGCCCGATGGCCTTCTCGATCCGCTCGGGATCGTGGTGCCTGACCCGGCGCAGGGCGAGGGCGACCTCGGCGGTGTCGTCGATGTCGGGGTAGTTGTCGTTGTGGAACTCGAACGCCCAGCCTCCCGGCTGCAGTTGCGGTCGCTTCACCGCCCAGTCGCCGGGCCGGACGATCTCCTCGCCGAGCATCCAGTCCGCCGCCTTGACGAGTTGCGGGTGGTCGGCGGGCACTCCCGCGTCGGCGAGCGCGATGGTGGCGAGGCAGGTGTCCCACACCGGCGACTGGCAGGCCTCGATCATCCGGGACCCGTCCTCACGCCAGATGGCGAAGCGGTCCAGGGACTCCAATCCCGCCCGCATGACCGGGTGTTCGAGGTCGTAGCCGACCAGGTGCAGCGCGATCACCGAGTACACGGCCGGCGGCTGGATGCCGCCCCAACAGCCGTCGTTCTCCTGCCGCTCGATGATCCAGCGGGCCGCGCTGTTCATCGCGGCTCTGCGGAGTCTGCGCGGGGCGACCTTGCGCAGCTGGTGCAGCGCCTTGTCCAGCCGCTGGAAAGCGCCGTCCCAACTCGCCACCCGGGCAAGCGGTTTGGCTGGGTTCGGGTCGGTGGCGTCGATGTGCAGCTCGTCGAGGGGGAAGGGCGCGGGCCTGACCGGCCGCTTCGCGGAGACGATCGTCAGCGGGACGATGGTCTGGCGCGCCCAGCACCCGAAGTCGTAGATGTTGAGCGGGGCCCACTTCGGGAAGTAGATGAGTTCCGGCGGGAGTTCGGGCAGGTCCTCCCACTTCCACCAGCCGAACAGTGCGAGCCAGATCCTGGTGAACACCCGGGCGGCGGCGATACCCCCCTGCGCACGGATCCAGGCGGAAGCCCTCGCCATGTGCGGATCCTCCGGCGCGTCGCCGTCCAGGCGGAGGGCGACGTACGCCTCGATGGTGGTGGAGAGTTCGCCGGGACCGCCGTAGAACGAGGCCCAGGTGCCGTCCTCGCGCTGCTCGCCGCGGATGAACCTGGCGGCCGCCCGCGTGGTGGACTCGTCGCGGATGCCCAGGAACTGACGGAGCAGCAGATCCTCGGCATCCATCGTGACGTTGGTCTCGAGGTCGCCCTTCCACCAGCCCTGGGCGTCCTGTCGCGCGAGCAGGTGATCGGTGGCGCGCTGGACTGCGCGTACGGCGGCTTCTTGTACCCCGGCCGCCACGGGTGTGGCGATGTCGGTTTCGCTGGCCGCGGCAACACGGGGCGGCAGGGCCCCGGTGCTTCCGTCGGTCGTCGCTGTCATGGCTTCCCCTTCGTGCAGTGTGCAATGTGGTGCTCTGCTGTGGGTCCGCCGTCGGCCGGTGCCTTTCCTTTCCTCGCAGCACCGGCCGGCGACTACGCGAGGGCTATTCGACCGATAGTGATCATCTCTTCCGTACGACGACGAAGTCGGCGAGCGCCGTGAACTGCGCCCGTACCCGGTCGGGCATGTCGATGGCGTCGAGGGCTTCGACGGCGACGGTGTGCTGGCGGCGTGCCTCCGCGGCCGTCCACTCGCGGCCGCCCGCCTCCTCGATGAGGGCGGCACGGGCGGCGAACTCCTCCTCGGAGAAGTTCTCGAAGTCGCTGCTCTTGGCGTCGGCGGCGAGGATCTCACCGAGCCGGTCGGAGGCGGCACCGCCCGCCGCGAGCGCGGCCACGACCGGCAGGGACTTCTTGCGCTGGCGCAGGTCGCTCCAGGTCTGCTTGCCGGTGGAGACCGGGTCGCCCCAGATGCCGAGCAGGTCGTCGACGGCCTGGAAGGCGAGGCCGAGGTGGTAGCCGTACTTCTCCAGGGTGTCGGCGGTGCGGTCGTCCGCGCCGCCGAGCACCGCGCCGATGGAGCTGGCGCAGGCGAGCAGGGCGCCGGTCTTGTTGCCCTCCATCTCCAGGCACTCCTCGACACTGACGCGGTCGCGGTGCTCGTAGGAGATGTCCTGGGCCTGGCCGTCGATGAGGGCGCGGGTGGCAGTGGTCAGGCGGCGGGTGGCGCGGCCGGCCTCGACGGTGCCGAGCTCCAGCAGGACCTCGTTGGCCAGCGCGAACAGGGCGTCGCCGACCAGGATGGCCTGGGCCGGGCCGTGCACCTTCCAGACGGTGTCGCGGTGGCGGCGCTGCTCGTCGCCGTCCATGAGGTCGTCGTGCAGCAGCGAGAAGTTGTGGACCAGTTCGACGGCGACGGCGCCGGGGATGCCGATTTCGGGCGCGGCACCGGTGACCTCGGCCGAGAGGACGGCGAGGGCGGGGCGCACGGCCTTGCCGCCGTCCCCGTCGGCCGGGTTGCCCGCCGCGTCGATCCAGCCGAAGTGATAGGCGGAAACGGTGTCCATCGGGGATGCCAGGCGGTCCACGGCCGCCTTCAGCACCGGGGTGGCCAGGGTCCGGCCGCGCTCGAGAAGCGCGGTCACGTCCACCGCGGTCCTCCGAGCGGCCGTCTCGGCCGGGGGCACAGTGGGCACAGTCTCTCCTCTTGTTGCGGTACCAGGGGTGCGGGGGCCTGACGCGCCGTGCTGATCGAGCATCATGCGGCCTCCTCGAACTCGAAGAGGCGGGCGGGGCGGGGCCGACCCAGGGCGCTCAGCGCGGCGTCCGCCGCACTCACGCCACTGCGGACCGCACTTTCCATGGTCGCGGGCCACCCTGTGGCAGTCCACGCGCCGGCCAGATACAGGCCGGGGGCTTTGGTACGGGCGCCGGGCCGCAGCCGTCCGACGCCGGGGGCCGGAGCGAACGTCGCCGTGCGCTCCCGGGTCACGAAGAAGTCCCGCACCTCGGCGCCGCGTGTGAGGGGCAGCAGCCGCTCCAGCTCGGGCAGATAGCGCTCGCGCAGCTCTGCCACGGGCTTGTCGATGTCGTCGTGCGCGGCCGACTGGGACAGGGCGAGGTACTGGCCCTCGCGCAGTCCGGAGGCGTCGGTGCGGTCGAAGACCCACTGCACCGGGGTGCCGAGGGCCGCGAAGAACGGCGTGTCGAGGACCTTGCGGTCGTAGACGACATGGATGTTGAGGATCGGGGCGGTGCCGATCTCCCGGAGTTTTTCCGGGGCGTCCAGCGCACCCTCCGGCAGCAGGTCACCCGCCTCGTTCGGGGCGACGGCGAGGACCACGGCGTCGGCGCGGAGCGTCTCCCCGGGAACCTGGACGCTCCAACTGCCGTTCTCGTCAGTAGAGACGGAGGTGACGCGTGTACGGACCTCGGTACGCACGCCCGCGGAGTCGAGCGCCTTGCGGGCGAGCCGGTCGTGCAGTTCACCCAGCGGGACATGGGCCCAGCCGATGTCGGCCGCGCCGGGGTCGGACAGCAGACCGGTCTTGAACACCATCGCGGCGAGCCCCAGCGAGGCGTCGCCCGCGACCGCGTTGAGGGTGGCGACCCCGACCAGGTCCCACAGGGCCTCGACGGCACGCGCCGACTGACCGTGCGCGGTCAGCCAGCTGCCGAAGTCCTGTGCGTCCAGGCTCGGATCGGCGAGGTCGAGTCCCTTGAGAGCGAGCGCGGCACGCCCCACCGCGGCCCGCTCGGCGAGCGAGAGATGCGGATAGGTCGCGAGGCTGCGCCCCAGATGCAGGGGCACCGGCAGCGCGTCGCGCCGCAGTCTGCCGAGCCGTCGGCCCTCGGGCCGGGCCACGTCGAGTACGGGCACGTCGAGACGATTCTGTAGCGGCGCCAGTGCCGTCCCCTCGATGCGGTCGAGGAACCAGCGGTAGGCGGTGCAGCAGCGCAGATAGACGTGCTGTCCGTTGTCGACGGTCAGTTCGCCGCGCTGGAAGGAGAAGGCGAGTCCGCCCAGGCGTGGCCTGCCTTCGAGCAGGGTGACGCGCACTCCGGAGTCGGCGAGCGCGAGCGCGGCGGTGATGCCGGCGAGCCCGCCGCCGATCACGACGGCGTGCCGCGCGGACTGATGCCCGTCGGTCATCGCACACCCTCCCCTGCGCGGCCGCCGCGGTGTTCGAGCGGTACGCGGCCGACCGTTGCAGTCAGGGACGCCGTCCCGGAGCGGAGGGTTGCGTGCCACTTTTCTCCGGCGGCATCACCTTGGACCGAATTGTCCATACTGGCCATCAGGCGCGCCTCCTGACGGTCCGCCGGGTCACATGCCGTGCGTCGAGGCCGGACAGGCCGCGTACGGCGACGTACGCCTTCTCGCGCCCGGGCAGTGCGACGCGGCCGCGCAGCACCGCCTCGGGGTCGCGCTCGATGCGGTCGAGCAGTCGGCGGTAGATGCCGGCCATGGCGGCGACACAGGCGCCGCTGCGCCGGTCGAGCATGGGGAGCAGCCGGTAGCCCTCGGCGAAAAGAGCGCGGGCCCGTCGCACTTCGAAGTGCACGAGGCCCGCGAAGTCGGCGCCCTCGGGTGGCTGCGACCCCTTGAAGCCGGCCGAGCAGCCGAACTTCGCGAGGTCGTCGGCGGGCAGATAGACCCGCCCGCCCTCGGCGTCCTCGCGGACGTCCCGGAGGATGTTGGTGAGCTGGAGCGCCAGCCCGAGCGTGTCGGCGTACTCCGGCGCGCGTTCGGCGGCGCGCGCCCCTGGTTCCGGACCGAACACGCCGAGCGAGAGCCGCCCGATGGCGCCCGCCACACAGCGGCAGTACACCTTCAGGTCGTCCCAGGTCTCGTAGGTCTCGCCCCGTACGTCCATGAGGACGCCGTCGATCAGTTCGTCCAGGCCGCCGAGCGGGATCGGGAAGGTCTGGGCGGCGTGGGCGAGGGCGACGGCCACCGGATCGGTGTCGTCCTCGTCGACCACACCGTCACGCACCCGGGTCAGCATCGCCCGGGTGTCCTCGAGCCTCGCGGTCTTGACGTCGTCCGCCAGCGCGCCGTCGCCGATGTCGTCGACGCGCCGTGAGAAGGCGTAGAGCGCGGACATCGCCCGCCGCTTGGATGTCGGCAGCAGCCTGATGCCGTACGCGAAGTTCCGGGCCTGCTGCCCGGTGACGGCCTCGCAATAGCTGTAGGCGGCGAGTACCGGTGCGGACGCGTGCGGTGATGACTCCACGGTCCGGATCACCCCTTTCCTCGCAGAGTGACGCCCACCTCGCGCAGCAGCTGGATCCTGCCGGGCTTGGGCGGGCCGGGAAGTACGTCGTATTCGGCGGCGGCGATCGCTCGGATCGCCGCCCTTCCCCCCGCCACGAACCCTGCGAGCAGCAGCTTCAACCTGCCGTGGACGCTACCCACCAGGGGGGCGCCTTCATTCAGGAGTTCGCGGGCGCGTTGTGCTTCGTATGCAACCAGTGCGCGCACCGATGCGCCCGCGGTTTTCGTGGCGAGATCCGTCTCCTGGACATGAAAGCGTTTCATGTCCTCGGCGGGCAGGTAGATCCGGTCGCGGCCGAGGTCCTCGGCGACGTCCTGGAGGTGTTCGACGACCTGGAGGGCGGTGCAGACCGCATCGGAGAGCCGGACGCGCTCGGGGGTCGAGGTGCCGGTGACGGCGAGCACGAGACGGCCGACGGGGTTGGCGGACAGCTCGCAGTAGGCGAGCAGGTCGTCGTACGTCTCGTAGCGCGCGACCAGCTGGTCCTGCCGGTTGGCGGCGATCAGACCGAGGAAGGGCTCGGGCGTGAGGGCGCGGCGGCGGACGGTCGGCTGCAGTCGGCGCAGCAGGGGGTGGCGGGGCTCTCCGGAGAAGACCCGGTTCAGGTCGGCCTCGAAGGCGTCCAGGAGGATCAGCCGGTCCTGCGCCTGCTCGGGCGGCACGCCGAGCAGCTCCGCGTCGGCACCGCCGGGGGCCAGGTCGCCGTCGCCGATGTCGTCGACAAGGCGGGCGAAACCGTAGACGGCCATGAGGTCGGTGCGCCAGTCCTTGGGCAGGAAGAACGGAGCCACGGGGAAGTTCTCCCCCGCGGCCTTGTCGAGCGTGCCACGCTCCGGATCGCCGGCACGGGCCCTACCGGTCTCCGTCACCGCTCACTTCCCGGGGCGGGGACGGCACGAGCCGGGTGGAGCTGGGGATCTTCGGTCGCCATTGCCGTCACATCTCCCGTTCTACACCGCCGACCCCATACGCACTATTTCGGACACGCGGCCCAGCCGTCCGTGCGGCGTCAGGGTAGCGGGTGTCGCGCGTTATCGCCCCACTTGACGCGATTGAGCACCGGTACAGCTTACGTTGTACAACGCGTTAAGGATCGTCGGGGTGTCCTGCACATCACAACAACACACCGATTGGCCCCAAGATTCCTAAGGGGGGCCGAAGTTGACGTTTCCTTTGCAGACGCAGGGCCCCGCCGGAACAGTTCCGGCGAGGCCCTGGGAAGCGGAGCGGTGTCTTTCGTCCGGGCGAGGTGGACTACTTGCCCGTGAACTTCTCGTACTCCTTGATGACCTCGTCGGTCGGGCCGTCCATGCGCAGCTCGCCGCGCTCCAGCCACAGCACCCGGTCGCAGGTGTCACGGATCGACTTGTTGTTGTGACTGACGAGAAACACCGTGCCCGCGTGCTTGCGCAGTTCGCGGATGCGCTCCTCGGAACGCTTCTGGAAGGAGCGGTCACCGGTGGCCAGGGCCTCGTCGATCATGAGGACGTCGTGGTCCTTGGCGGCGGCGATGGAGAAGCGCAGCCGGGCCGCCATGCCGGAGGAGTACGTCCGCATCGGAAGGGTGATGAAGTCGCCCTTCTCGTTGATCCCGGAGAAGTCGACGATCTCCTGGTAGCGCTCCTTGATCTGCTCCCGGGACATGCCCATGGCGAGCCCGCCGAGGATGACGTTGCGCTCGCCGGTCAGGTCGTTCATCAGAGCCGCGTTCACCCCGAGGAGGGAGGGCTGGCCGTGCGTGTAGACACAGCCTCGCTCGGCGGGCAGAAGGCCCGCGATCGCGCGCAGCAGCGTCGACTTGCCGGAACCGTTGGAGCCGATCAGGCCGATCGCCTCGCCCTTGTAGGCGACGAAGGAGACGCCCCGGACGGCGTGCACCTTGCGCACGCCGCGCTCCTCACCGCGCTTGAGGATGCGGCTCAGGGCGGAGGTGGCGCTGCCCTTGCCGGTCTTGGCGCCGTTGACGCGGTAGACGATGTGCAGCTCGTCCGCGATGACCGTGGGGATCTGCTCGTCGGTGATCTGCTCAGCCACGGCCGTACCTCTCCTCAGCCTTCCAGAAGTACACGAAGCCGCCGAGCGCGAAGAGCGCCGCCCAGCCGCCCGCGGCCGCCCAGACGTGGTCGGGCAGGTTCTCGGCGCCGTACTCGTCGATGAGCGCGAAGCGCATCAGGTCCATGTAGAGGGCTGCCGGGTTCCACTGGAGGACCGTGGCGACCCACTGCGGCTTGTCGGCCAGCATGATCGGGATCGAGAACATCACGCCGGAGGCGTACATCCAGGTACGCATCACGAACGGCATGAGCTGTGCCAGGTCGGGCGTCTTGGCGCCCGCGCGGGCCATGATCAGCGCCAGGCCGGTGTTGAAGAGGAACTGCAGGGCCAGCACCGGCACGATCAGCGCCCAGGACAGGTCGGGGTAGTGGCCGAAGCCGATGGCCACGGCGAACAGCACGACCATCGAGAACAGCAGCTGCTGGAGCTGCTGGAGCGCGAAGGAGATCGGCAGCGAGGCGCGCGGGAAGTGCAGCGCGCGGACGAGGCCGAGGTTGCCGGAGATGGCGCGCACGCCCGCCATGACCGAGCTCTGCGTGAAGGTGAACACGAAGACGCCCGTGACGAGGAACGGGATGTACACGTCCTTCGACATGCCCCGGCTCGCGTTCAGGATGACGCCGAAGATGAAGAAGTACACGGCGGCGTTCAGCAGCGGGGTCGCCACCTGCCACAGCTGGCCGAGTTTGGCCTGGCTGTACTGCGCGGTCAGCTTCGCCCGCGAGAACGCGAGGATGAAGTGGCGCCGGGCCCAGAGCTGGCGTACGTATGCGACGAGCGAGGGCCGGGCGCCGCTCTGGGACAGTCCGTGCCGCGCGGCGAGCTGTGCGGCCGTCGGACCCTGGGCGAGCGACGCGGACGCGCTGGTCGCGACCTTGCCGTCGTGCGTTGTCTCACTCAATGGTGGGTGTCTTTCGTCTTCGAGATGCGCGGCCTGTGCAGGCAGGGCACGGGGGTGGGGCCGCGGTGCGGCCCGGGTGCTCTCAGGGACGAGCTTGTCAGATGACGGGGGGCCGGCCCAGTCGGGTGAGCCGCCACACCGTACGCCACTTCATGGGCCGGCGCGGGCCGCACGGGGTGCTCCAGCCTTCCCGGAAGCCGCCGAACCAGGCCTTGAGGGCGGGCCGCGAGGGGCGGCGCACCAGCGTGAGCAGCAGCCAGACGCCGAGGTAGACCGGGATCAGCGGCGCGGGCAGGTTGCGGCGGGCGAGCCAGACGCGGTTGCGGGCGACCATGCGGTGGTAGACCGCGTGCCGCGAGGGCGCGGTCGTGGGGTGGTACAGCACCATGTCGGACCGGTAGTCGATCATCCAGCCCGCGTCGAGCGCCCGCCATGCCAGGTCGGTTTCCTCGTGGGCGTAGAAGAACTCGTCCGGGAGGCCGCCCACTTCGGCGAAGACCTGGGTGCGTACGGCGTTGGCGCCGCCGAGGAAGGTGGTGACCCGGGAGGAGCGCATCGGGTCGGCCGCGCGCAGCCGCGGGACGTGCCGACGCTGGGTGATGCCGGTCTCGGGGTCGGCGATGCGGAAGCTGACGATGCCGAGCGTCGGGTCCTCGGTGAACGTCCGGCGGCACAACTCGGCGGTGTCGTGGGTGGCCAGGAGGCCGTCGTCGTCGAGGAAGAGCAGTATGTCGACGTCGCGGCCGCTGGGGCCGAAGGCCTCGATGCCGACGTTGCGGCCGCCGGGGATGCCGAGGTTCTCGGGCAGCTCGATCGTCCGGACACCGTCGGGGACGTCAGGGACGGGCGAGCCGTTGCCGACGACGACCACCTCGACCGGGTCGCCGTCCTGCTTGGCGACCGAGTCGATCAGGGCGCGCAGTTCCTCGGGACGGTTGCCCATGGTGATGATCACCGCGCCGACCTTCATGCCGGTGCTCACTTCAGCCTGCTGGAGGCGAGGATGGAGACGAGGTGCAGCAGGGTCTGCAGGAGCGCGATGCCGGCCATCACGGCGACGCCGAGCCGGGAGAAGAACAGGTCGTCGCGCATCTGGTCGGCGACCGCCAGGACCAGGATCACCAGGGACGCCTCGATGCCGAGGATCAGCCGGTGGAACTTCAGCATCGCGGCGGCCTTGCGGGCCAGCGCCATCCCGGAGGAGCGCATCTCGGCGGCGGCCTCCTGCACGGGGGGCTTGCCGGTCTGGTGGCGGGCGACACCCACGAGGTCGGTCTCGGCCTTGATGAGGATCGCACCGAGGGCCGCCAGGGTGCCGAGGAAGGCCCACAGCCAGTCGATACGGCCGCTGCCGAACAGGTCGGCGGCGCGCAGGCCGAAGCCCACGAGCACGGCCGCGTCGGTCAGGTAGGCGCCGACCCGGTCGAGGTAGACGCCGTTCAGCGAGTACTGCTTCTTCCAGCGCGCGATCTCGCCGTCGACGCAGTCCAGCAGCAGGTACATCTGGACGCACACCACGCCGAGCACGGCCCCCGGGATCCCCGGCACCAGGAGCGCCGGGGCCGCGAGGACGCCGAAGACGGTCATCAGGTACGTGAGCTGGTTGGGCGTGACCCTGGTGTTCACCAGGTAGCGGTCCACCCGCAGGGACACCTCACGCATGTAGAGGCGTCCCATCCAGTGCTCACCGCTGCGCCGGTCCTTGACCCCTGCGGGGTGGACGACCGGACGGAGTTCAGCTACCGATGGCCTTGACATAGTCGGTGTAGATGTCCTTGATCTGTTCGGTCTTGAGGTCGAGGTGTTCGAGGATGGTGTAGCGGCCGGGGCGGGTCTCCGGAGCGAACTCCACGACACGGACGAACTCCGCGGGCGTGAAGCCGATCTCCTCCGGCAGCACCGGCAGTCCGTGCCGGCGCAGTACCTCGGCCATGTACACCGCCTGCTCGTGGGCTCCGCGCAGATACATCGCGAAGGCCGCGCCCAGGCCGCACTGTTCGCCGTGGGCGGCGGCGCGCTTGGGGTAGAGCAGGTCGAAGGCGTGGTTGATCTCGTGGCACGAGCCCGAGGCGGGACGTGAGTCACCGGAGATCGACATCGCGATGCCGGTGAGGACCAGCGCCTCGGCGAGCACCTGCAGGAAGTCGTTGTCTCCGACGCCCCCGGGGTGACGCAGGACCGCCTCGCCGGCCTGACGGGCCATGGCGGCGGCGAGACCGTCGATCTTCTCTCCCCGGACCCGGTTGGCGAGCTCCCAGTCCGCGATCGCGTTGATGTTGGAGATCGCGTCGCCGATGCCCGCGCGCACGAACCGCACCGGGGCCTCGCGGATGACGTCGAGGTCGATGACGGCCGCGATCGGGTGCGGCACACCGTAGGAGCCGCGCCCGGCGTCGTTGTCGAGGGTGGCGACCGGCGAGCACAGGCCGTCGTGCGCGAGGTTCGTCGGTACGGCGACCAGGGGCAGGCCGACACGTGCCGCGGCGAACTTGGCACAGTCGATGATCTTCCCGCCGCCGAGGCCGACCACCGCGTCGAAGCGGCCGGCCTTTATGTCGCCCGCCAGCCGCACGGCGTCGTCGAGGGTGCCGCCGCCGACCTCGTACCAGGTGGCGCCGGGCAGCGTCGGCTCCAGACGCTCACGCAGCTTGACGCCCGAGCCGCCGCTGACGGCGACGGCGAGCCGGCCCGAGGTCGAGATGCGCTCGTCGGCGAGCACGCACGCCAGGTCGTCGAGGGCACCGGGGCGGATGTCGACGACGAGCGGTGAGGGAATCAGCCTGGTCAGTACCGGCATGCGATCTCCCGTCCGCGGGCGAGGTCGTCGTGGTTGTCGATCTCCACCCACGCGACGTCGCCGATCGGCGCGACGTCGATCCGGAAGCCGCGGTTCACGAGTTCCTGGTAGCCGTGCTCGTAGAACTGCTGCGGGTCGGTCTCCCAGACCGTCTTCAGCGCGTCGGCCAGCTCGGCGGCGGCGTCGCCCTCGATGAGGGTGACCCCGATGTACTCGCCGGTCGCCTCGGCCGGGTCCATCAGCTTGGTGATCTTCGTCATGCCCTTCTCGGCGTCGACGACGACCTTCATCTCCTCGTCGGCCAGCGACTTCACCGTGTCCAGGGCGAGGATGATCCGCCTGCCCTCACCGCGCGCGGCGAGCAGCGTCCGCTCGACGGAGACCGGGTGCACGGTGTCGCCGTTGGCGAGGATCACGCCGTCCTTGAGGGCGTCACGGCCGCACCACAGGGAGTAGGCGTTGTTCCACTCCTCGGCCTTGTCGTTGTCGATGAGGGTGAGCGTGAGGCCGTACTTCGCCTCAAGGGCCGCCTTGCGCTCGTACACGGCCTCCTTGCGGTAGCCGACGATGATCGCGACCTCGGTAAGACCGATCTCGGCGAAGTTGGCGAGAGTCAGGTCGAGAACCGTCGGCTCGCCCTCTATGCCCGCAGGGCCCACCGGCACCAGCGCCTTGGGCAGGCTGTCGGTGTAGGGGCGCAGACGGCGTCCGGCGCCGGCCGCCAGCACGAGGCCGATCATGCGGGTTCTCCTTCATCGTGTACGGCGGGCGCCCCGGAGGACACCCAGAAGCGGATGCTCTCGACGAGCACCAGCAGGGCGACGACCACGGCGACGACCGTGAGCGCGGCCGTGAACTGCGAAGCGGTGAGCGCGGCGGCCAGGACGGTGACGAGCAGCGTCCGCCCTTCGTGCCCTCCGATGGCGCGTACCAGCCACGCCGGGGGCGCTCCGGCGTTGCCGCGGATGCGGTACACCGTGTCGTAGTGATGGTAGGCGACTGCCCCCACGAGGCCGAAAGCTGCAGGAAGGGCCCCGTTCACGTCCGCTTTCGCCGCGAGGATGAGGACGGTGCCGTATTCGGCGGCGCGGAAGAGCGGGGGGATCAGCCAGTCGAGGGCGCCCTTGAGGGGGTGCGAGACGGCTTCGGCGGACAGCAGGACGTACAGGCCGGCGAGCAGGACGACCATCCAGTCCGGACCCCACGCCCAGGCGGCCAGCGTCACCGCGACCGCACCGGCGGCGGCGCTGAGCGGCGCCGTCCTGCGGGGCGGGCCCGGCAGGTAGCGGGCGAGCAGCTCCGCCAGCGGTCCGCTGTCCGCCAGGTCCGCCAGCGCCTGCGCCGCCCGGTCGGTGCGCTGCGCCTTGCGGGTCAGCGACCGCAGCACCCGGCCCGCCGTGGTGTACGTCGCCGCGAAGGCGCACCCGATGAGAAGGGCGTAGAAGGTGATCCGCGGGGTCGTGACCGCCGTGAGCACGGCGATCATGGCCCAGCGCTCCCCGATCGGCAGGACGATCATCCGCCGCACCCACACCGTCCAGCCGACGCTGTCGAGCTTGCCCGAAAGGGCGGCCGTGGGGCTGGTGTTGGCGGTGGCGTCGTGGTTGGCCTCGTTGAAGGAGAAGTCGACGACGTGGCGGCAGGTCTGCAGGACCATCGCGCCGAGGGCGAGGGCCCAGACGTCATCGCCGCCGCGGGCCGCCCCCAGGGCGAGTCCCGCGTAGTAGGCGTACTCCTTGGCCCGGTCGAAGGTGGCGTCGAGCCAGGCGCCGAGGGTGGAGTACTGCAGGGCGTAGCGGGCGATCTGGCCGTCCACGCAGTCCAGGACGAAGGACGCGATGAGCAGGACGCCGGCGGCGACGAAGCCGGCCCGGGTGCCGGTGGCCGCGCAGGTCGCCGCGATCAGCGCGGTGATCAGGGAGGCGGTGGTGACCTGGTTCGGGGTCAGCCCGCGGCGGGCGCACCAGCGGGCGATGTAGCGGGAGTACGGGCTGATGAAGTGCGTGGTGAAGAAGCCGTCCCGGGACTTCACGGCCGACTTCAGGCGTACGGCCTCGTCGTCGACGTCCGCGACGGCCTGCCGCGCCTCGTTGCGGGCCTGCGGGTCGGCGGGGACGGCGGCGACCAGGCTGCCGAGCTCGGGGCGGTACACGTCGGCGCCGTCGTCGGCCAGCGCGGTGACGACCCGGTCGGGCACGCTGTTCACGGCTACCGCCGTACCGCCGCCCGCGGAGTTCTCGCGGGCCAGCGCCCGGGTGAGGGTCACGCGGCCGTCGGGCTGCGCGGTGACGGCGCCGGGCAGCGCGGCGAGCGGGAAGCGGGGGTCGGTGAGGCCCAGGCGCAGGGCGTGCACGTGGCCGACGAAACGGGCGTCGACGAGGGCGATCCGCTGGTCGCAGGGCGCCTCGGCGACCCTGCGCTCGGCGTCGGCGGCGTCCACGGCGACCTGCACGTCGAAGCCGAGGGCCCGCAGATCACCCTCGATCGACGATCCGGGGACCGGCTGACCGGTGAGGATGGCGGTCGACAACCGAACTCACTCCCTGGGTGCCGACGCGCGGGCGCCGGTCATGTGCACGATGGGGGCGCCCCTTGGCAACACCAGGCGGGCGGCATGTCGGCAGAGGCTATCGGATGCCAAGAAGGCTGCGTTCACCGCCCGTTCACGGGCCGATCAACACCGTCTCCCCCGGCCTTTGCCGCGATCATCATCGGTGATCCGGGCCCCCGCCCACAAACCGCGCCCCGCAGAGCGGACATCCGGGACACCGTGAGGGGCCCCGGCGCGTCGGCATAGGGTGGGCGACCATGACGTGGCTGATCACCGGCGGTGCCGGGTACATAGGGGCGCATGTGGCGCGGGCCATGACGGGGGCCGGGGAGCGGGTCCTCGTCCTGGACGACCTGTCGGCGGGCGTGCCCGCCCGGCTCCCCGCCGACGTGCCGCTGGTCCGCGGCTCCTCGCTCGACGGCGGCCTGCTGAAGCGGGTGCTGGCCGAACACGCGGTGACGGGTGTGGTGCATCTCGCGGCGCGCAAGCAGGTCGCCGAGTCGGTGGCGCAGCCGACCCCCTACTACCAGGAGAACGTCGGCGGTCTCGCGACGCTCCTGGAGGCGGTCGCGGAGGCCGGCGTCACCCGCTTCCTCTTCTCCTCGTCGGCGGCCGTCTACGGCAACCCCGATGTGGAACTGATCACGGAGGAGACGCCGTGCGCACCGGTGAACCCCTACGGCGAGACGAAGCTCGCCGGGGAGTGGCTGGTGCGGGCGGCCGGGCAGGCGCACGGAATCTCCACCGTCTGTCTGCGCTATTTCAACGTCGCCGGGGCCGCCGCGCCGGAACTCGCGGACACCGGGGTCTTCAACATCGTCCCGATGGTCTTCGACCGGCTCACCCGCGACGAGGCCCCGCGGATCTTCGGCGACGACTATCCGACGCCGGACGGCACCTGCATCCGTGACTACATCCATGTGGCCGACCTGGCCGAGGCCCATCTCGCGGCGGCCCGACGGCTGTCCGAAGGCGGCCTGAGCGGCGACCTGACGGTCAACATCGGTCGCGGTGAGGGCGTCTCCGTGCGCGAGATGGTCACGGTCATCGGCGAGGTGACCGGAGACCGACGGCCGCCCGTCGTCGAGCCGAGGCGTCCGGGGGACGCGCCCGTGTCGGTGGCCTCGGCCGCCCAGGCCGCCGAGGTGCTCGGCTGGAGCGCGCGGCGAGGGGTGCGCGAGATGATCGACTCCGCCTGGCGGGGCTGGCAGCTGCACCACAACTGAGGCTCCCCTGACCTGCGATTCGTTTCCCCAGGTCAGGGCACATGACAACGGTGTTCAGTGCCGCGTTGCCCGATACCCCCCGCCCGTAGTTCACTGTGATCCCGGGCGGGCTGTTCGGCTGTTCCGGGTCCACGCGTAGGAGGCGGCTTCCATGGGGGCAGGGCACGATCACGGGCACACGCACGCCCCGGTTGGTGGTACGGCGACCGCGGCGTACGTCGGCAGACTGCGGGTGGCGCTGTCGATCACGCTCACCGTCATGGTCGTCGAGATCGTCGGCGGGGTCGTCGCGGACTCCCTCGCCCTGGTCGCCGACGCCGCGCACATGGCGACGGACGCGCTGGGCCTCGGCATGGCGCTCCTGGCGATCCACTTCGCGAACCGCCCGCCGACCGGCAACCGCACCTTCGGGTTCGCCCGCGCCGAGATCCTGGCGGCCCTGGCGAACTGTCTGCTGCTCCTCGGTGTCGGCGGCTACGTCCTGTACGAGGCGATCCAGCGGTTCATCACGCCGACCGCCACCGAGGGCGGGCTGACCATCGTGTTCGGCGCGATCGGTCTGGTCGCGAACATGATCTCGCTGACTCTGCTGATGCGCGGTCAGAAGGAGAGCCTGAACGTACGTGGGGCGTTCCTGGAGGTCGCGGCGGACGCGCTGGGCTCGCTCGCGGTGCTGATCTCGGCGACGGTGATCCTGACCACGGGCTGGCAGGCCGCCGACCCGATCGCCTCGCTGGTGATCGGCCTGATGATCGTGCCGCGCACCTTCAAGCTGCTGCGCGAGACCCTCGACGTCCTGCTTGAGGCGGCACCCAGGGACGTGGACATGACCGAGGTACGGACCCACATCCTCGCCCTGGACGGCGTGGAGGACGTCCACGACCTGCACGCCTGGACGATCACCTCGGGCATGCCGGTGCTGTCCGCGCACGTGGTGGTGCGCTCCGACGTCCTGAACGCGATCGGCCACGAGAAGATGCTGCACGAACTCCAGGGCTGCCTCGGCGACCACTTCGACGTGGAGCACTGCACCTTCCAGCTGGAGCCCGTCGGGCACGCGGAGCACGAGGCGCGGCTGTGCCACTGACACACGTGTACGGCGCATGAAACGCCCGTTCTGACGGAATGCAGCGATCCGGGTCTCCTTTGCGTCCTCCACCCCACAGCCCCGCCCCGGACGGTTCCCCGGCCGCCGCGCCGGGCATGATCACTGGCTGGGAGTGCCTGATTCGTGCGGCACACTTGGGGCGCGAAGACCGATGTGAAGGATGGGTATGCCGACCACACCTGCCACCACGACGCACACTCCGTCGAACGGCGCCGCGAACGCGATCCTGCTGGAACTGGTCGACGAGCACGGTGTGACGATCGGCACCGCGGAGAAGCTCGCCGCTCACCAGCCGCCGGGACAACTGCACCGCGCCTTCTCGGTGTTCCTCTTCGACGAACGGGGCCGACTGCTGCTCCAGCAGCGGGCGCTGGGCAAGTACCACTCCCCCGGTGTGTGGTCCAACACCTGCTGCGGCCACCCCTACCCGGGCGAGGCGCCCTTCGCGGCGGCGGCCCGGCGCACCCACGAGGAACTGGGTGTCTCCCCGTCACTGCTCGCCGAGGCGGGCACGGTCCGCTACAACCACCCGGACCCGGACTCGGGCCTGGTCGAGCAGGAGTACAACCACCTGTTCGTCGGCATGGTGCAGTCCCCGCTCGCTCCGGACCCGGAGGAGGTCGGCACGACCGTCTTCGTGACCCCGGCCGAGCTGGCGGAGCGGCACGCGAAGGACACCTTCTCGGCGTGGTTCATGACGGTGCTGGACGCGGCCCGTCCCGCGGTCAGGGAGCTGACGGGCCCGTCCGCCGGCTGGTGAGCGCCCTCAGGGCACGCGCACGGTACTGAACGGCAGGGCGGCCCAGATCACCTTGCCGCCGCCGGCCGTGTGCTCGACGTCGCAGGCCCCGCCCGCCTCCCGGGTGACCTCGCGCACCAGCAGCAGCCCCCGGCCCCCGGTCTCGCTGTGCGCCGCTTCCAGGGCGGTCGGACGGTAGGGGTGGTTGTCCTCGACGGACACCCGCACCCACTCCGCGCCCACGGCCACCTCCACGGCGAGCATCGGCGAGAGCAGGGCCGCGTGCCGGACGGCGTTGGTGACCAGCTCCGACACGATCAGCAGGAGTCCGTGGACGAGGTCCTCCGAGGCGGGCACGCCCTGGCGGTACAGCAGGTCCCGTACCGCGTGCCGTGCCTGCGGGACGGACGCGTCGACGGCGGGAGCGGTGAACCGCCACACGCCCTCGTACTCGTACGGCGGTGGTGGTGGCGGGGGTGGCGGATCCGGGGTGCCCAGGGCGCCCGGGCCGAGGGGGTCCGGTCCCAGAGGGGCCTCTCCCAGAGGGTCGGGTCCGAGAATGTCTTGTCCGAGAGGGTCCGGTTCTGAAGGTTCTTCTTCCGCGCCGCCTGGTGGGCGGGGGCCGTACCCGCGCCCGTGGTCGTCCATTCTCCGGTCGCCGTCCTCGCGCTCGATTGTCACCACACGTCGAGTGTTGGCAGCGCGTCGTTCCGACCCACGGGACTGAACAGAAGTCAGCAGATATCGAGCACTTCTGATCGTTACGGCATGACGCGATCACATGCGGGACCGTTTACGACCGGTTCGCACCAGCTCTGCGAACTATTCGGGTGAGGTCGGTTTGGCGGCGGTCTCATGTTGTTCGGAGACGATACCGACGATCTTGCGGCCGCCGAAGCCGGTCGCGATGAGGCCGAGACCGTCGAAGAGCAGCGCGAGCGAGAAGAAGCAGCCGATCACGTACTTGCTGTTGCTCGGCCAGGAGGCCAGCACCAGGATGCCGAGCAGCAGGCCGAAGGCCCCCTGCACCAGCGTCCAGCCGAACTGCGGTCCGCGCACCACCAGGCTGCCCGCCAGCCGGAACACCCCGCCGGTCAGGAAGAGCAGCGCGGCGAACATGGTCAGGGCCGCGGCCGCCGCCTCCGGGCGCCCGATGACGACCACGCCGGCCGCGATGTTCAGGGCGGCGACCACGACACCGAGCCAGAAGAAGTTGGAACCCCGGGCCTGGATCGCGTGGAGCAGTCCGACCGTGCCGCCGATCAGCAGGAGCCAGCCGAACAGGAGCATCGAGGTGAGCGTGGCCAGCCCGGTGTAGGCCAGCCCGACGAGTCCGGCGACCACCAGGATCACGCCGAGCGCCGCGAGCCGGCCGAAGTCGCGGCTCAGCTTGGCCGTCTCACTGTTCTCCGCCTTGTTCACTGCCATACGGGGCCTCCTCGCGCTGCGGCCCCCTTCCTGATCGTACGGTCGAGGGGTACGGCTAGCATCCGACGCATGGAGCTCCCGGAGCCGCAGCTGCTGCACACCGTCACCGAATCGGTCGCCACCGTCGTAGTCCACCATCCGGCCAAGCGCAATGCCATGACGGCCGCGATGTGGCGGGCGCTGCCGCCGCTCCTGGACACGCTGGCCTCCGATCTGGACGTACGGGCGCTGGTGCTCACGGGTGCGGGCGGGACGTTCTGCGCGGGCGCCGACATCTCCACGCTGCGTCAGGCGCCCGAGGACGCGCAGAGGCTCGCGGTGGACGCCGAGGAAGCGCTGGCCGCGTTTCCGAAGCCGACGCTCGCGGCGATCCGGGGGCACTGTGTGGGCGGCGGGTCGCAGCTCGCGGCGGCCTGCGATCTGCGGTTCGCCGAGGAGGGCGCGCTGTTCGGCGTGACACCGGCGAAGCTCGGGATCGTGTACGCGGCGTCCTCCACGCGGCGGTTGGTGTCACTGGTCGGTCCGTCGGCCGCCAAGTACCTGTTGTTCTCGGGTGAGTTGATCGACACGGAGCGGGCACTGCGTACGGGCCTGGTCGATGAGGTGCTGCCCGAGGGTGAACTCGCCAAGCGGGTCGGGGAGTTCACCCGGACTCTGGTCTCCCGGTCACAGCTGACCCAGGCCGCGGCGAAGGAGTTCGCGAACGGGCGCACCGACCGCGACGCCCACTGGGCCGGGCAGGCGCAGGGCAGCGGCGACAGGGCGGAGGGTGTCGCCGCGTTCCTGGAGCGCCGTCAGCCGCGGTTCACGTGGTCGGTTCCCGGCCGAGGATGAACCGGCTCCTCGACCGGAGCAGGTCGACGACGTCGGCGGGTGCCTTCTGCGGGGCTCCGGCGTCGTAGGGCGGCTGGGGGTCGTACTCGATGCCGAGTTGCACGGCCCGGGCGACGAAGTCTCCGGCGATGCGGCCGATCAGCGCGAGCCCCATGTCGATGCCCGAGGAGACTCCGGCCGCGGTGACGTACTTGCCGTCGGTCACCACCCTCTCCCCCGTCGGCTCGGCCCCGAACTTCCGCAGTTCGTCGAGCGCCAGCCAGTGCGAGGTGGCGCGGCGCCCCTGGAGGAGGCCCGCGGCGGCGAGCAGCAGGGAGCCGGTGCACACGGACGTCGTCCAGGTACTGGTGGCGTCGGCGGCGCGGATCCAGTCGAGGAGTGCCTCGTTCTCCATCTGCGGGGTCTGCCCTGGGCCGCCGGGGACGACGAGGACATCGGGGTTCGGGACCTCGGTCAGGGTCCGGTCGGCGATCAGGGCGAGGGTGCCGCTGTCGGCGCGGACGGGGCCGGTCTCCTCGGCGACGAAGACGACCTCTGCGTCAGGGAGGCGGCCGAGGGTCTCGTACGGCCCGACCGCGTCCAGGGCGGTGAAACCGTCGAAGAGGACGATGGCGATCTGCACGGGAGTCCTTTCAGTGGGCGGGCGCCGGGCGGAACCGGCGCCGGTACTCGGCCGGTGCCGCGCCGAGCGTTCTGACGAAGGCGCGGCGCATGGCCTCCGGGGTGCCGTAGCCGCTGGCGCGGGAGATCTCCTCGATCCCGTCGGAGGTCTCTTCGAGGAGTCGGCGGGCGTGTTCCAGCCGCACCCGGTCGACGTACCGGCCCGGTGTCATGCCGGTCTCGGCCTGGAAGGCGCGGGCGAAGTGGCGGGGTGAGAGACGGGCCCGGGCTGCGAGGGTCTCCACGCTCAGATCGTCGGCGGGGTGCTCGGTGATCCAGTGCTGGACCTCGCGCAGCGGTTCGCGCTGCGCGGTCTGGGCGGCGAGCTGGGCGCTGAACTGGGCCTGGTTGCCGGGCCTGCGCAGGAAGACGACGAGGTGGCGGGCGATGGTGAGGGCGGTGTCCCGGCCCAGGTCCTCCTCGACCAGGGCGAGGGCGAGGTCGATGCCCGAGGTGACGCCGGCGGACGTCGACACCTGTCCGTCCCGGATGTAGATCGGGTCGGGGTCCACCTCGACGGCCGGGTGGTCGCGGGCGAGCTTGTCGCTGTACGCCCAGTGCGTGGTGACGCGGCGGCCGTCCAGCAGCCCCGCCTCGGCGAGCCGGATCGCGCCGGTGCACACCGAGACCAGGCGCTCGGCCGCCGGCCCGTGCTCACGCAGCCAGTCGGTCAGGCGCGGGTCCGGGCCTCGGGTGCCCTGGCCGCCGGGCACAAGGAGGGTGTGCGGGGCACCGGTCCGCGGAAGGGACTCGTCCGGTACGACGGTCAGGCCGCTGGAGGTGCGGACGGGAGCGCCGTCCAGTGAGGCGGTTCGGATGCGGTAGGTGCCCGGGGTGTGCTGCTCGGCGCCCGCGAAGACCTCCAGGGGGCCGGTGAGGTCGAGGCTCTGCATGCCGTCGAACAGGACGAAGAGAACGGTGCGCTGCGCCATGCGTCCGATTCTTGTGGCAGAGCCCGATGGCGGCAATGACGGGTTCCCCACCTTTTCTGCCATCGGGTGACTCCCTGTCGGTGACTCCCTCACCGGGGGATACCAAGCGGTCGGTAACCTGCCCTTCATGACCTCTGACGCCCTCGAACCGCGCGCCGGCCGGCGCTGTCAGCAGCCGCTCAACTCCCTGCACGCCGCGCACTACTTCTCCGCCGACCTGGCCGGGGAGCTGGCCGCGATCGGCGTCACCCATCCCAGGGCCGTCAACTTCGCGGTGCGGTCGGCCGCGCTGGGGCCGGTCGGCGCGGGGGCGGTGGCTGCGGCGTTCTACAACTACAAGTACGAACTGGTGGCCGAGCATGTGCCCGCGGTGTGGCGTACGGCCACGCCCGAACAGGTCCTGGCGGCCCGTCTGCGTGCCGTCGACACGACACTGCGCCGGCTGCTGGGGGACGAGGCCGTGGCATCCGACGCCATGGCCGAGGCCGCGCGGCTCGCGCTCCGCGCCGGCGAGGCCTGCACGCGCGGCGGGCGCCCGCTGTACTCCGCACACGCCGACCTGCCGGTTCCCGAGGAGCCGCACCTGGCGTTCTGGCATGCCGCGACGCTGCTGCGTGAGCACCGGGGCGACGGGCATCTCGCCGTCCTGATGGCCGCGGAGCTCGACGGTCTGGAGGCCCTGGTGACCCACACCGCGACGGGCCGGGGCATGACACCGCCGTGGGTGTTCACCACCCGCGGCTGGACGCGGGAAGAGTGGGACGCGGCCGCGGGACGGCTCCGGGAGCGCGGGTTGCTGGACGCCGGCGGTGAGCTGACGGAGCGGGGTGTCGCCCTGCGGGAGCGGACCGAGGCGGAGACGGACCGGCTCGACCGGGCCCCGTACGAGCATCTGGGCGCCGCGGGTGTGCGGCGGCTGACGGAACTCGCGACGGGGTTCGCCCGGGCGGCGATGACCGCGGGGGCCTTCCCCGCGGACCTGATCGGCAAGGGCTGAACCGCGGCGGCCCGCCGGAGTCCCGTACCGAAGATTGCCGGGCCGTAATGGAGGTACCCGTTCCGCTCCCGGTCGCCGTGGCCGGGAGACGAAAGGGGATGTACATGTTTGGCGCGATCGCAGACGTACTGCGCCAGATCGGTGGCGCAGTGGCCACCGTGGTGACGCTCCCGTTCCGGGCTGTGGCCCGGCTCTTCGGCGGTGCGTCCGGCTCCACGAGGAGCCGCCGGGCCTGACGGTCACGGCCGGATGACCGCGCCCTGATCCCCGACTGTCGGTGCCGCCTGCCACAATTGCCGCGCAACCCCAGTGAGAAGGCGGTACGGGATCGTGACGACACCCGGGTCCAGCGGGTCCATCAGCGTAGGGTCCATCGAAGGCAGGATCGCCGAGGAACTCGGCGTACGGGAACGGCAGGTGAAGGCTGCCGTGGAACTGCTCGACGGCGGTTCCACGGTTCCCTTCGTCGCCCGCTACCGCAAGGAAGCGACCGAGGAACTCGACGACGCGCAGCTGCGCACGATCGAGGAGCGGCTGCGCTATCTGCGGGAGCTGGAGGAGCGACGGACCGCGATCCTCGACTCGGTGCGGGAGCAGGGCAAGCTCACCGCGGAGCTGGAGGCGCAGATCCGGGGCGCGGAGACCAAGGCGCGCCTGGAGGACATCTACCTGCCGTTCAAGCCGAAGCGGCGGACGAAGGCCCAGATCGCGCGCGAGGCGGGTCTTGAGCCGCTCGCCGAGGGCCTGCTGGGCGATCCGAGCGTGGATCCCCTCGCCGCGGCCGCCGCGTTCGTCGACGCGGACAAGGGCGTCGCCGATCCGCAGGCCGCCCTCGACGGCGCACGGGCGATCCTGACCGAGCGGTTCTCGGAGGACGCCGACCTGATCGGCGAACTGCGTGAGCGGATGTGGGTGCGTGGACGCCTGGCCGCCAAGGTGCGGGACGGCAAGGAGGAGGCGGGCGCCAAGTTCGCCGACTACTTCGACTTCTCCCAGCCCTTCACCGAGCTGCCCTCGCACCGGATCCTGGCGATGCTGCGCGGCGAGAAGGAGGACGTCCTCGACCTCGTCCTGGAGCCGGAGGAGGCCACGGAGGGTCCCTCGTCCTACGAGGGAATCGTCGCCGGGAGGTTCCGGATCGCCGACCGCGGCCGCCCCGGCGACAAGTGGCTGAAGGAGACGGTCCGTTGGGCCTGGCGGACCCGCATCCTCGTCCACCTCGGCATCGATCTGCGGCTGCGGCTGCGGACGGCCGCCGAGGACGAGGCGGTCAACGTGTTCGCGGCGAATCTCCGCGACCTGCTGCTCGCCGCCCCGGCCGGCACCCGCGCGACCCTGGGCCTGGACCCCGGCTTCCGCACGGGCGTGAAGGTCGCAGTGGTCGACGCGACCGGCAAGGTGGTCGCCACCGACGTCATCCACCCGCACGTCCCGGCCAACAGGTGGGACGAGGCGATCGCCAAGCTGGCCCGGCTGGCCAAGGAGCACGCGGTCGAGCTGGTCTCGATCGGCAACGGCACGGCGTCCCGCGAGACCGACAAGCTCGCCGGTGAACTCATCGCCAAGCACCCGGAGTTGAATCTCACCAAGGTGATGGTGTCCGAGGCGGGCGCCTCCGTGTACTCGGCCTCCGCGTTCGCCTCGCAGGAGCTGCCCGACATGGACGTGACGCTGCGCGGCGCGGTCTCCATCGCCCGCCGGCTGCAGGACCCGCTGGCGGAGCTGGTGAAGATCGACCCGAAGTCCATCGGTGTCGGCCAGTACCAGCACGACCTGTCCGAGGTGAAGCTGTCGCGTTCGCTGGACGCGGTGGTGGAGGACTGTGTGAACGGCGTGGGGGTGGACGTGAACACCGCGTCCGCTCCGCTGCTCTCCCGGGTCTCCGGGATCACCTCCGGGCTGGCCGAGAACATCGTGTCGCACCGCGACGCCAACGGTCCTTTCACCTCGCGCACCGAGCTGAAGAAGGTGGCCCGGCTCGGCCCCAAGGCGTACGAGCAGTGCGCCGGCTTCCTGCGGATCCGCGGCGGCACCGACCCGCTGGACTCCTCCAGCGTGCACCCCGAGGCGTACCCGGTGGTGCGGCGCATGGTGAAGACCGTGGGGCAGGAGGTGGCGTCCCTCATCGGCAACACCGGTGTGCTGCGCTCGCTGAGGCCGCAGGACTTCGTGGACGAGACGTTCGGTCTGCCCACGGTGAGCGACATCCTCAAGGAGCTGGAGAAGCCGGGGCGTGACCCTCGGCCGGCCTTCAAGACGGCCACGTTCAAGGAAGGCGTCGAGAAGATCTCCGACCTGTCCTCCGGGATGGTGCTGGAGGGGGTCGTGACGAACGTGGCGGCGTTCGGGGCGTTCATCGACATCGGCGTCCACCAGGACGGGCTGGCGCATGTGTCCGCGCTGTCGAAGACGTTCGTCAAGGATCCGCGGGACGTGGTGAAGCCGGGCGACATCGTCAAGGTGAAGGTGCTGGACGTCGACATTCCGCGCAAGCGGATCTCGTTGACCCTGCGGCTCGATGACGAAGCGCAGGCCTCCGGCGGTGAGCGGCGTCAGCAGCAGCGGGGCGGGCGGGCCTCTCAGCAGCGGGCCCCTCAGCAGCGGCAGCAGCAACCGCGGCAGGCGCCTGCTCCGGCCAACAACGCGATGGCCGACGCGCTGCGCAAGGCCGGGCTGCTGGATTCCAAGAAGAAGGGGCGGTAGCGGTTTGTGGGGAACTGCGGGCCGGCTGTGGCTGGTCGCGCAGTTCCCCGCGCCCCTAACGAGTTTCCGTTACCTTGCCCGAACAGATCTCCAGACGGCGAGTCACGTGCACCGCGTCCAGCATTCTGCGGTCGTGCGTCACCAACAGCAGGGTGCCCTCGTAGGCGTTCAGGGCCGACTCCAGCTGCTCGATCGCCGGGAGGTCGAGGTGGTTGGTGGGCTCGTCCAGGACCAGGAGGTTCACTCCTCGGCCCTGCAACAAAGCGAGCGCCGCCCTGGTGCGCTCGCCCGGGGACAGGGTCGCCGCCGGGCGCAGCACATGGTCCGCCTTCAGGCCGAACTTGGCCAGCAGGGTGCGGACTTCGGCGGGCTCGGTGTCGGGGACGGCCGCGCCGAACGCGTCCATCAGGGCCTCCGACCCGTGGAACAGCTTGCGGGCCTGGTCGACCTCGCCGACCAGGACGCCGGAACCGAGGGAGGCCTGTCCCGCGGTCAGCGGCACCCGGCCCAGCAGGGCGCCCAGCAGTGTCGACTTGCCCGCACCGTTGGCCCCAGTGACCGCGACCCGGTCCGCCCAGTCGATCTGGAGGGAGACCGGGCCGAGCACGAACTCACCCTGGCGCACCTCGGCGTCCCGCAGGGTCGCGACGACCGCGCCGGAGCGCGGGGCGGAGGCGATCTCCATCCGCAGGTCCCACTCCTTGCGGGGTTCCTCGACGACGTCGAGGCGTTCGATCATGCGCTGGGTCTGGCGGGCCTTGGCGGCCTGCTTCTCGCTGGCCTCGCTGCGGAACTTGCGGCCGATCTTGTCGTTGTCGTTGTTCGCCTTGCGCCGGGCGTTCTTGACGCCCTTGTCCATCCACGAGCGCTGCATCTGCGCCCGGTCCTGCAGCGAGGACCGTTTGTCGGCGTACTCCTCGAAGTCGTCGCGGGCGTGGCGGCGGGCCACCTCCCGCTCCTCCAGGTAGGCCTCGTAGCCGCCGCCGTAGAGGTTGATCTGCCGCTGGGCCAGGTCGAGTTCGAGGACCTTGGTGACGGTGCGGGTGAGGAATTCGCGGTCGTGGCTGACGACCACGGTGCCGGTACGCAGGCCCTTCACGAACCGCTCCAGGCGCTCCAGACCGTCCAGGTCCAGGTCGTTGGTCGGCTCGTCGAGAAGGAAGACGTCGTAGCGGGAGAGCAGGAGGGACGCGAGGCCCGCCCTGGCCGCCTGGCCGCCCGACAGGGAGGTCATCGGCAGGTCCAGGTCCACTGCCAGGCCCAGGGAGTCGGCGATCTCCTCGGCCCGTTCGTCGAGGTCGGCGCCGCCCAGGTCCAGCCAGCGCTCCAGGCTCGTGGCGTACGCGTCGTCCGCGCCCGGTGTCCCGTCGACCAAGCCCTGGGTCGCCGCGTCCATCGTGCGCTGGGCCTCGGCGACTCCGGTGCGGCGGGCGAGGAACGCGCGGACGGTCTCGCCGGGGCGGCGCTCCGGCTCCTGCGGCAGGTGGCCGACGGTCGCCGACGGCGGGGAGAGCCGGAGCTCCCCCTCCTCCGGTGCGAGCAGCCCGGCGAGCATCCTGAGCAGGGTGGACTTGCCCGCGCCGTTGGCCCCGACCAGGCCGATCACGTCTCCGGGCGCGACGACGAGGTCGAGCCCGCTGAACAGGGAGCGGTCGCCGTGGCCGGCGGCGAGGTTCTTGGCGACAAGGGTGGCAGTCATCAGACCGCCGATCCTAACGGCCGCAGCGGATGCCCGGTCCTCCGCTTTCAGCGTGCCATGGCCTCCACCAGGACACTTCCCGAGGCCCGGGCCACCACGAACGACTCCCCCTTGACCGCCTTGGCGTCCAGGGGGATCCGGTGCCGGCCCGCCTCCAGGAGACCGTCGAAGACCTCGTGGGCGTGGGTCCGGTAGAGCCGGTCCAGGCGGTACGCCGTCAGGCGCACCCGGCACGGTGAGGTGATCTCGACGCCCGCCTCGCCGTCGGCGGCGACCAGGTGGGTCAGACGGCGCTGTTCGACCGGGCTGCGGTCCAGGGCGTGCTCTATCTGGGCCACGAGGAGCGGGACGATCGGGGCGAGGCCGTCGACGTAGGCCACGTCGACGCCCGCGTGGTGGAAGGAGTGGCGCACGGCGGCACGTTCCTCCTCGGTGACCGCGCGGCCGAAGGCGACGGCGCCGTAGCGGCGCAGTTCGTCGGCGGGGACGTCGGCCACGCCGTGGGTGATGTCGGCGCCGATGCCGATGGTGCGCAGGGCTGCGGCCAGTTTGGCGAGGACGGCGACGCGGGCGCCGATGAGCAGGACGCGGCGGCGGGCTCCCGGGGACTCGCCGTCCTCGTCCCGGAGGAGGGAGTCCAGGGCGGCCCGGTACTCGTCGCCCCGGAAGCGGAAGGGACCGATGCCGTGGTAGCCGTTGAGCTGGAGGTCCGCGGTCTCCTCGGTCTGCCAGGCGAACTCCCGCCAGATGAAGTCGTCGCCGTCCCGTTCGATGACGGCGGTGACGGCACCGCAGGCGAGGTCCTCGCACTCGGGGCAGCCGTAGATGACATGACGGCCGCCCGGAAGCGGGGCGTCCGTCTCGCCCAGGAGGCTGCGGACCTGGGCGGTGAAGATCGCGGGTGGGACGTCGGAGGCGAGGGGGGAGACGGCGTCGAGGTCGGAGAGCTGGAAGAGGAGCGGGCGGCCGTCGACGATGAAGTCCACGAAGTCCCGGTGGATCTGGAGGTCACCGTTGGCGAGGACTCCACCGGCACGCATCGCCGGTGCCAGGCCGAAGGTCGCGTATGCGGCAGACATGCTGTGAGTATTCCCGGCTCCGGGGCGGTCTGAGCACGGCATGAGTCATTCCGTTAACGGCCCCGCGCGGAGGGTGTGCCAAGTGGCGGGTTCGTGGTGGTCCGGGGCCGGGCCGTCCGCGCGCGTGGGCGCCACAGCGACTCGACGAAAGCCGGGGAGAGCGGCCGCGCGGACCGGGGCCACCGGCGTACGCACGGTCGAAGGGGTACCGGGCGCGGCGGGCCTGGACGAGGCCGACGGACTCGCCCCGGCCCGCGCACACGGGTCACACGTGGTCGTGGCCCAGCGGGTCGCCCTCGGTGTCCGTGCCGGGGCCCGGGCCGACCTTGATCTCGAAGTCGCCGTCGTACTTCTTGTGGCCCTCGATCACCGCGAGTTCGACGGCCTCGGAGCCCATCGCGCCGCGCACGATGACCGGGTCCCGGCGCAGGTCCCGCATGAGGGCGACGCACATGCCGATCATCACGAGGACGAAGGGCGCGGCGGCCAGGATCGTGAGGTTCTGCAGGCCGGTGAGCGCGTCGCCCTGGCCGCTGCCGACCATCAGCATGATGGCGGCGACGGCTCCGGTGACCACACCCCAGAACACGACGACGAAGCGGCCGGGTTCGAGTGCGCCCCGCTGGGAGAGCGTGCCCATCACGATGGACGCGGCGTCGGCGCCGGACACGAAGAAGATGCCGACCAGGATCATCACGAGCAGGCTGGTGGCGGTGGCCAGGGGGAACTCCTGGAGTACGCCGAAGAGTTGGCCCTCAGGGGTGTTCTCGCCGCCGAGTGCGCCGCCCTCCTTCAGCTTCATGGCCGTACCGCCGAAGATCGCGAACCAGACGAGGCTGACCGTGCTGGGCACGAGGATGACACCGCCGACGAACTGCCGGATCGTGCGGCCGCGGCTGATGCGGGCGATGAACATGCCGACGAAGGGCGTCCAGGAGATCCACCAGGCCCAGTAGAAGACGGTCCAGCTGCCGAGCCAGTCCGCGACGCCCTTGCCGCCGCTGGCCTCGGTGCGGCCGGCGAGCTGGGGCAGGTCGCCGAGGTAGGAGAAGACCGAGGTGGGCAGCAGGTCAAGCACGATGATCGTGGGACCCGCGATGAACACGAACACGGCGAGGACCAGGGCCAGCACCATGTTGGTGTTGGACAGCCACTGGATGCCCCGCTCGATGCCGGAGACCGCCGAGAGCACGAAGGCCAGGGTCAGCACGGCGATGATCGTGACGAGCAGCCCGGTGCTGACGTCGTCCATCCAGTCCAGTTCCCGGAAGCCGGAGCCGATCTGGAGGGCGCCGAGGCCCAGGGAGGCGGCGGAGCCGAACACGGTGGCGATGATCGCGAGGATGTCGATGACCCGGCCGGCGGTGCCGTTCGCGTGCTTCTCCCCGATGAGCGGGGTGAAGACGGCGCTGATGGTCTGACGCCGGCGCTTGCGGAAGGTGCTGTAGGCGATGGCGAGGCCGACCACCGCGTAGATCGCCCAGGGGTGCAGCGTCCAGTGGAAGAGGGTGGTGGCCATCGCCGTCTCCATGCGTTCGCCGGAGTTTGGCGGGTTTGTGCCCGGGGGCGGGGTGGTGTAGTGCGCGAGCGGCTCGCTGACGCCGTAGAACATCAGGCCGATGCCCATGCCCGCGCTGAACATCATGGCGACCCAGGACACCGTCCTGAACTCGGGTTCCTCGCCCTCGGCGCCGAGGTGGATGCGGCCGTAGCGGCTCATCGCGAGCCACAGGGCGAAGACCACGAAGCTCGACGCGGCCAGGATGAAGGCCCAGCCGCCGTTGTGGATCAGTCCGCCGAGCATCGTGGTGGAGACGTCCTCCAGCGAGTCCGTCCCCGCCCATCCCCAGATCACGAAGGCCACGGTGATGGCGGCGGTGACGCCGAACACCACCATGTCGGTCTGTTGGCCGAGAACGCCCGCGGGCCCTTCCCGGCCACCTCTCTTCTTCAGGTCTTCAGTCATCTGCGGCACCTTCCCCTGGAGCGGTGGATACGCCGGGATTCACACAGTTCCCCAGGACCTACCACAGCTACCGCAGATCTCCACCGATTCAGCAGCCGGTGTCGGGCTTCCCGGCCGGTTCTCCGGTCGTCAGGGCGGGACGAGGGCGCCCTTCGTCCTCACCCCGCCCGGTTCGGGCGGGTCGGCCCCGCGCGCGGATGCGAGCAGGGCCGCCGTGTCCACGGTGACGTATCGGATCGTCATCCGCCCTCGGGGACGCGGTGGGCGGTGCGCGGTGCCCGGACGCCGTCGAGGGCCGTGGCCTCGTCCGGTACGACGGTCCCGGCGCCCTTCGTGGCGTGTGCGAAGGCGGCCGCGCCGCCGACCAGCGGGACCCGGGCCGAGGTGCGGGACAGGTCGATCGTGAGGGTGGGCCTGGTGGACGGCGGGTCGATGAGGTCCTTGTCGGTGCCCGCGACGATCAGGGCGAGGCGGTGGCCCGCCGGGACGACGTGGTCCGTGGCGCCCAGGTCGAGGGTGATCGTGTAGGCCTTGCCCGGGGTGAGCGGGACGCCCTTTCCGGGGTCGGCGTAGGTGCCGAGGTCGGCCCAGCCGCGGCTGACGACCGTGTGGTCGACGGCGGTGGTCTTGGCCCGGGTCGCCTTGAAGCAGGCGCTGTCGCCGGTCGTGCTGACGCCCCAGCAGGTGCGGTCGGTGAGCGTCGTGATGCCCTCGCCCGAGGCCGCGTAGTCGCGGATGGTGTCGGGGCCGAGGTCCACGAGGACGGCGGAGAGATGGGCCGTGGTGGTGGTCGGAGTCACCTGCACGGTGGCCTTGGAGGAGCCGGACAGCCGGAGGTTCTTGGTGAGGGTGCCGGTGGTGAAGCCCGCCTTGTCGGGGGTCGGTGTGTCGATCCGGGCGGCCCAGTCGGTCTCGCTGAGCGCCGGGTCGTCGGTGAAGGTCTCGGTGCCCTTGGCCTTGGTCAGGCCGAGGGTGCCGACGCCCGGCTGTGCGCCCTTCGCGGGGCGGAGCGTCGTCGCGGAGGTTCCGCGCGGGGGCCAGGTCGTCGAGGTGACCCACTGGTCGGGGTGGCGCTCGATGTCGGCCATCGGCTCACGGTCGACCCCGTTGTCGTAGCCGAGGAGTTCGTGGTCGAACCAGCGGTGCAGGGTGTCCACCCACTGCGCGCGACGGAAGTCGAAGGGGTCGACGTGGCCGGTCTGGGAGAGCCAGATCTTGCGCTCGACGCCGTTCTTCGCGAGGGCGTCCCACCATGGACCGAGGTGCTGGAGACGGACGTTGAGGTCCTGCATGCCATGGACCGCGAAGACGCTGGCCCTGACCTTGCGCGCGTCCTTCACGTAGTCGCGTTCGGTCCACAGCGGGGTGCGGTCGCCGGTGCGGGGCGCCTGGTCCACGAGCTTGCGCTGGACGGCGGCGCACCTGGCGCGGGCGTCGGGGCTGTCGACGTAGTCGGAGAGCCAGTCGGGGCCGGAGTCGTAGAGCGGGGCGCCCTGGGCGAAGTAGTAGTCGTACCAGGTGGAGATGGCGCTGATCGGGACGATGGTCTTCAGGCCCTCGACCCCGGTGGCGGCGACACCGTTGGCGATGGTGCCGTCCCAGCTCTTGCCGATCATGCCGGTCCTGCCGTTGGTCCAGCCGGCCCTGGTCTTCGCGGTGCCCGTGCGGGTCGTGTAGGCGGTGGCTCGGCCGTTCAGCCAGTCGACCACCGCTTTGGCGGACTGGATGTCGGATCGGCCGCCGACGTCCACACAGCCGTCGGAGCGGTTGGTGCCGGCGAGGTCGACGCCGACGAAGGCGTAGCCGCGGGGCACGAAGTAGTTGTCGTAGAACAGCGGCATCTGGACGACGTGGCCGTTCGCGTCGTACGTCTTCAGCTGGCTCTCGTTGCCGCGTCCGCAGCAGGAGTAGTACGGGCTCGCGTCCATGATGACCGGCACCTTGCGGCCCTGCCGGTCGAGTTCGCGGGGCCGGACGATGTCGACGGCCACGCGGTCGGTCTTCCCGTCACCGTCGCCGTCGAGCCGGGTGTCCACCCAGACGGCTTCGCGGACGGCGTTCTCGTACGAGTAGACGGGTTGGCTCACCCGGGTCTCCCGCGAGACCGTCTGGGCCGGTGGCTGTGCCTGTGGCTGTGCCTGTGCGGTCGCGGGTGCGAGGAAGGTGGCCAGCAGGGCAGCGGTGGCTGCGGCTGCTGTCGCGAGCGGTCTCCAGGTCGTGAAGCGCGTGCGTATCGACATGCGCGGACGGTACTGCGGTCAACTCCCGTGCAAAAGAGGGCCCCTTGCGACCAGAACGGCCGGATGACGATCGTGTGACACGGGTGGCCATGGACACACCCAGCTCACAGGTGGTGAATAGGCTGCGAACAGACTCGGTCCCCCCACGACTTGGAGCTTTCGTGCACCGCAGACTCATCGCGCCGGGCGCACTCGCGGCGGCCTCCCTGATGCTGGCGATCCCGGCGTCGGCGGCGACCTTCTCCCCCGGCGCTCCGGGTATCGGCGACCCCTACTACCCGGCCTACGGCAACGGCGGATACGACGTCGACCACTACGACCTGCGGCTGAAATACCAGCCGGCGACGGACGAACTGGAGGGCACGGCCACCCTCCTGGCCCACACCACACAGGATCTGTCCCGCTTCGATCTGGACTTTCTCCTCGACGTGAGCGAGGTGCGGGTCAACGGATCGAAGGCGTCGTTCACCACCTCGGGCGAGCACGAACTGGAGATCACGCCGAAGACACCGCTGCCGAAGGGCACCGACGTGAGTGTCGTCGTGCGCTACAGCGGAGTGCCGTCGTCGAAGCAGGCGTACGGCTTCACCAGCTGGCACCGCACTCCCGACGGCGGGGTCGGGGCGAACGAGCCCGAGTCGGCCTGGTGGTGGTTCCCGAGCAACGACCACCCGCTCGACAAGGCCACCTACGACGTGTCGGTCCTGGTTCCGGACGGCAGCCAGGCCATCTCCAACGGAACGCTCCAGTCGACGAGTTCACGCCTCGGCTGGACGCGCTATGCCTGGCGCTCCGACAAGCCGCAGGCCACCTATCTCGCGACCCTGGCCGTCGGGAAGTTCGACATCACCACCGGGACGACCGACGGCGGCATTCCGGTCGTCAACGCCTACAGCAAGGACCTCGGCGCCAACTACGGGGCCGCGCGGGCCAGCGTGGAGCGGACCGGGGAGATCGCCGACTGGCTGAGCGGCTACTTCGGGCCGTACCCGTTCGACGCGCTTGGCGGCTATGTGCCGAACACGAACACCGGGTACGCGCTGGAGACGCAGACCCGCCCCTTCTACAGCCCGCGGCAGTTCGCGAACGGGTCCAACACCTCCGTGGTCGTGCACGAGTTGGCCCATCAGTGGTACGGCGACCTCGTGTCCGTGCGGGGCTGGAAGGACATCTGGATCAACGAGGGCTTCGCGCGGTACGCGCAGTGGCTGTGGTCCGAGCACGAGGACGAGGGCACGGCACAGGAACTCGCCGACTACGTGTACGCCTCGCATCCGGCCGACGACGCGTTCTGGACCGTGAAGCCGGGTGACCCCGGGCCGGAGAACCAGTTCGACATCGCCGTCTACGACCGGGGCGCGCTGGCTCTGCAGGCGCTGCGCAACGAGATCGGCGACGAGGCGTTCTTCGCGGTGCTGAAAGGCTGGCCGCAGAAGCACGCGTACGGCAACGCCTCCGTCGGCGACTTCCGGACATACGCCGAGGAGGTGTCCGGGCAGTCGCTGAGCGCGCTGTTCGACACGTGGCTCTTCCAGCCGTCGAAGCCGGGGGCGCCGGCGGCGCGGGGCGCGTCGATCGCCAAGGCTGCGGGGGCCGTCGTACAGCCGAAGTCGTGGAGGAAGATCGCCGCGACGGACGACGTACACGCCGGTTAGGGCCTCAGGGCGGTCCTAACCTTCGACACCCGTCGAGGTGTGGGCCGCCCCGACCGGCTTGGACTCCGGTGAGCCGCGCTGTCCGAGGTAGACGGAGAGAACGGCCATGGAGGCAACGGCGAGGAGTTCGGACTGCCAGTTCTGCAGGGTCCGGCTCCAGAAGTCCGCGGAGCCGAGGTAGCTCCCCCAGCTCATGGGGGCCTGCAGACTGCGGAGTTGCTCCTCGTTGTACGCGGCGACGCCGCTGATCGACTGGGCCAGCCAGGAGAAGGCGAACAGGGTGCCCATGACCAGTCCGAGGGAGTGGGAGTAGAGCGCCTGGCGCAGTCCACCGGCACCGGCCCATCGAGGGGAGTCGTGGCGGGCGTACCGTCCGACCCGCTGATCCCTGTCGGATTCGGCTCCGGCCTTGTGCATCTCCTTGGACTCGGGCGAGCCCCGCTGCAGGAGCCAGACGGTCGCGGTGATGTAGAGGAAGAACTGCAGATACTCCGACTGCCAGTTCTCCGACACGTCCACGGCGAAGTCGGACGACATCAGGTACTCGCCGAATCCGACCTGGGTGAGTCCTTCCGAGGCGAGCTGGTTGTTGAAGTCCGCCTGGCCCGCGATGGCCTGCCCGGCGAGGGCCGGCAGGAATCCGATGCCGAAGACCAGACCGAGACCGTTGTCACGCAGGAAGCCGCGGGTGCGTGTGCTCATCGGTGCATCAGCCCCAGGACGGTGAGGTAGACGAGGCCGCTGAGGACGACGACCAGGCAGAGCGTGAACATGGTCCGCATACCTCCTCAGCCTCCCTGGATCGTGCACTGGTACGGCCGGCCCGGGCGGGGGGTGCACCCCGCGGCGACGACCTTCCAGCCCCCGGGGAACAGGGAGAGGAAAAGGGTGTCGGCGTCCAGGACGACACGGGCCTGCCGGCCGTGGACGTCCACGCGGTGGGCGGTGCCTCCGAGTGAAATGTCCTGGGAGGAGATCGCCTTGTCGCAGCTCGCCTTCTCGGACTGCTCCAGTTCGCTGCGGGTTTCCGGGGCGAGCGCCGCGCACAGGCCGTGAGCCTCGTGGGTGCGGAGCAGGTGCTCGAATCCGGCGGCGGTGGATTCGGCGTCCGAACGGCGGTCTCCGGCACTGCCGCAGCCCGAGAGGACCAGTCCGAACAGGGCCAGGAATACCAGCGTGCCGCTGCGGAGCGCCTTTCTCACACCCGCCGGGTACCCGATCTCCAGGGATTCGAGAATGGGGCCCTACGGGCCGGGCTCGGGCGCGTCGACGTCCTGGGTCAGCTCCCGCTTCCCCCGTGGTCGTAGACCGTGACCGAGAGCCCCCGCTTCAGCAGCCGCTCCACGATCAACGGCTCCACCCGGGACCACTTTCCCCCGGCGAGCCCGCACCCTATCCGTGGCATGTGCACGGACGCGTCGAGCTCCACGGCCTTGTCGGCCAGCCGCCCCAGTGCCTCGTCGATCGCCTCGTACCGCACCGGGACGCCCTTGCTGCCCGTCCGTATGCCCCGCTGCCCGACCATGTTGGCCACCCAGACATAGGGTTCGACCTGCACGAACTGAACCGCTCCCAGCCCGAAGTCGCTGGACGCGCGCCCCCGGTGCCAGGAACGGTAGGCGGCCTCCGGCTCGGGCCAGCGGCGGGAGAGGGCGACCACGAAGCCCTTCCCCCACCCCCCGATGTCATTGCAGACATGCGCGATCACCTTGACGCCCTTCACGGACGGAGTGGTGGCGTCGCCTCGGATGTACGTGATCTCCCCCATGACGTCACCGTAGAGGTCGCCACTGACAATCGGCCCCTGCTCAGTCCGTCAGGCCGGTCAGGTCGCGGTCGGTCCTGCTGTCGACCCTGCGGCGGACGGCGAACCAGCCCGCGACCAGGAGCGCCGCGATCACCGGGATCAGGAGCAGGGTCCTGCGGCCGACCTCCGCGTCGTTCCACATCATGCCGAGGCAGGCCAGGAGGAAGGCGATCGTGGTGATCTCGGTGGCCGGGCTGAAGGGGAGGCGGAAGGAGGGGCGGGTCACCAGGCCCTCCCGGGCGCGGCGGACGAAGACCAGGTGGCAGACCATGATGATCACCCAGGTGCTGATGACCCCGAGGGAGGCGATGTTCAGCACGATCTCGAAGGCCTGGCTCGGCATGAGGTAGTTCAGCCCGACACCGAGGACACAGACCGCGCAGGTCAGCAGGATGCCGCCGTAGGGGACCTGGCTGCGGTTCATGCGCGCGGTGAACCTCGGTGCCGAACCGGCCGTCGCCATGGAGCGCAGGATGCGGCCCGTGGAGTACAGACCCGAGTTCAGGGACGACATCGCCGCCGTCAGGACCACCAGGTTCATCACGTCGCCCGCCGCCGGGATGCCGATCTTCGACAGGACGGTGACGAAGGGGCTCTCGTCGGCCGAGTAGACAGAGCCGGGGAGCAGCAGGGCCAGGAGGACGATCGAGCCGACGTAGAACAGGGCCACGCGCCACATGATCGAGTTCACCGCGCGCGGGACGACCTTCTGCGGTTCCGCGGTCTCGCCCGCCGCGACTCCGACCAGCTCCAGCGCGGCGTACGCGAAGATCACGCCCTGCATGACGAGGACGACGGGCATCGCGCCGTGCGGCAGGACGCCGCCGTTCTCGGTGATCACGTTCGGGCCGGGTGTGCCACCGCCCACTTCGTGCTGCGTGGCGAGCAGGAAGATGCCGATCAGCATGAAGCCGACGAGTGTGGCGACCTTGATGATCGCGAACCAGAACTCCATCTCGCCGAAGATCTTCACCGAGATCAGGTTCACGGCGAGGACGACGGCCAGCGCGATCAGGGCCAGCGTCCACTGGGGGATGTCCGTGAACAGACTCCAGTAGTGCGTGTAGAGCGCGATCGCGGTGATGTCGGCGATACCGGTCGTCGACCAGTTCAGGAAGTACATCCAGCCGGCGACGTAGGCGCCCTTCTCACCGAGGAACTCGCGCGCGTACGACACGAAGGAGCCCGAGGAGGGGCGGTAGAGGACCAGCTCACCGAGGGCCCGCACCACGAAGAAGGCGAAGATCCCGCAGACGAGGTAGGCGAGCGCGAGCGCCGGACCCGCGGTGTGCAGGCGTCCGCCGGCGCCCAGGAAGAGGCCGGTGCCGATGGCCCCGCCGATGGCGATCATGTTGACGTGGCGGGGCTTGAGGTCCTTGCTGTAGCCGGCGTCGCCCGCGTCCGCGGGCACCTGGGCCACGTCGGTGCGGGAGACGGCCTGTACCGATGACACGGCGTCCTTGCTCACGGATGATCCACTCTCTGGTGCGCCCCGGGGGGTCTCGCTCGGATGTCCGGACGTGCGTCGGCCCGTACCTCCTGACGCAGGGCACAGGCCGAGGGCTCGCCTGCCCCGCACGCCACATCCCACACGGTGGCGGCCGTCACAGAGGGCGGGTTTCACAGCGTTGGTGAGACAGCGATACTGCTGCACATGACGACCGACGCCTCCCCCGATGGCCGCGATGCCGATCACGACGCCGACGCCGGCCTGAAGGCTGACGCCGAGGGGCCGACGCTCACCGTCGACGAGCTGGCCGCGCGGGCGGGGGTCACGGTCCGCACCGTGCGCTTCTACGGCACGCGAGGGCTGCTGCCGCCACCGGTGATCGGTGCCCGCCGGGTCGGTCACTACGGCCGTGAGCACCTCGCCCGCCTGGCACTGATCGAGGAACTGCAGCAGCAGGGCATGACACTGGCGGCGATCGAGCGGTACATGCAGCAGCTGCCGGCCGACCTGAGCGCCCACGACCTGGCGATCCACCGGTCCGTGGTGGCCTCGTGGGCTCCCGACGTCGTGGAGCGGGTGACCCCGGAGGAACTGCGGCGGCGCGCGGGGCGGGAACTGAGCGACGACGACGTGGAGCGGCTCACCGCGATGGACGTGGTACGGCGGGACGGCGACGCCTACCGGGTCGACCTGGGGCTGCTCCGGCTGGGTGTCGGACTGCTCGACGTCCCGCTGTCCCAGGAGGCGATCCTGGCCTCGCGGAAGGTGCTCATCGAGCACTCCCGGGCCGCCGCGCACGAGTTGTCGCAGTTGTTCCGGGGCGAGGTGGCCCAACGCGCCGCCCAGGACGTGAGGTCGCTGTCCGCGCACATGGCACCCGTGGTCGTCCAGGCCCTGTTGACGGCCTTTCAGCGGTCCCTGAAGGAGGAACTGCGGGAGTGGACGTCAGAGGTGGGCGGGGCTGCCTCCTGACCCCTTGAGGGTCTGCCGGGCACCTCGCCGAACCGGGCCCTGCGCACCGGCCTGACGAACCCCGCCGCGCGCCGGGCAGGCGGGACGTCCGCCGCACGCCCTACGCCCGGACCGGCACGTCGACGAGCAGTGGTCCGGTCAGTTCGCCGGCTCCGGCCACCAGTTCGCGCAGGTGGTCGGCGCCGGCGGCGCGGACCGCGTCGATGCCGAAGAAACGGGCGGCCCGGGTGAAGTCGAGGGGGCCCGGTTCGGTGCCGGGGCAGGTGCCCTGGCCGCCCGTCGCCGTGGGAGTCGGGGGGTGCGGGGCAAGGGGGGCGTGTCGCTCAGCGGTACGAGGCGGCGGGGAGGGTCTTCTCGCCCCCGCCGCCCCTACCCGTCCCGTCCTCAGGGGCGCTGCCCCTTCGACCCCCGCTCCCTGGGGGCTGCGCCCCCAGACCCCCATCGGCCCTGAAAGGGCCTCGTCCTCAAGCGCCGGACGGGCTGGAAGAGAACTGCTCCCCCTTCGCCGCCTTGTCCACCAGCAGCGCCGGCGGCGTGAAGCGCTCCCCGTACCGCTCCGCCAGTTCGCGTGCGCGGGTCACGAAGCCCGGGAGGCCGCCCTCGTAGCCGTTGATGTACTGCAGGACGCCGCCGGTCCAGCCCGGGAAGCCGATGCCGAAGATGGAGCCGATGTTGGCGTCGGCGACCGAGGTCAGGACGCCTTCCTCCAGGAGCCTGACCGTGTCCAGGGCCTCGGCGAAGAGCATGCGTTCCTGCATGTCTTTGAAAGGCACCGTCTCGGAGGGGATCTCGGAGGCCGGGCGGGTGAAGTGCTCGCGCAGACCCGGCCACAGGGATGTGCGCCTGCCGTCGTCGCCGTAGTCGTAGAAGCCGCCGCCCCCGCTGCGGCCGGTGCGGCCGAACTCGTCGACCATGCGGTCGATGACCGTCTCCGCGGGGTGGGGCGTCCAGGTGCCGCCCGACTCCTCCACCGCCTGCCGGGTCTCCTTGCGGATCTTGCGCGGAAGCGTGAGCGTCAGCTCGTCCATCAGCGACAGCACCTTCGCCGGATAGCCCGCCTGCGCCGCCGCCTGTTCGACCGACGCGGGCTCGATGCCCTCGCCGACCATCGCGACGCCCTCGTTGAGGAAGTGCCCGATGACGCGGGAGGTGAAGAAGCCGCGCGAGTCGTTGACGACGATCGGGGTCTTCCTGATCTGCCGGACCAGGTCGAAGGCCCTCGCCAGCGCCTCCTCTCCTGTGCGCTCGCCCTTGATGATCTCGACCAGCGGCATCTTGTCGACCGGTGAGAAGAAGTGCAGGCCGACGAAGTCGGCCTGGCGCTCCACCCCCTCGGCCAGCGCCGTGATCGGCAGCGTCGAGGTGTTCGAGCACAGCAGCGCGTCCGGCTCCACGATGTGCTGGATCTCCTGGAACACCTTGTGCTTCAGCGCCGAGTCCTCGAACACGGCCTCGATGACGGCGTCGCAGCCGGCCAGGTCCTGGGGGTCCGCGGTCGGTGTGATGCGGGCCAGGAGCGCGTCGGCCTTCTCCTGGGTCGTACGGCCCCGGGAGACCGCCTTCGCGCAGAGCTTCTCGGAGTAGGCCTTGCCCTTGGCCGCCGCCTGCGCGGAGACGTCTTTCAGGACCACGTCGATGCCCGCGCGGGCGCACGAGTAGGCGATGCCCGCGCCCATCATTCCTGCGCCGAGTACGGCCACCTTGCGGACCTGGCGGGGCTCGACGCCCTTGGGGCGGTTCGCGCCGGAGTTCACGGCCTGGAGGTCGAAGAAGAACGCCTGGATCATGTTCTTGGACGTCTGACCGGCCGCCAGCTCCACGAAGTAGCGCGCCTCGATGACCTGCGCGGTCTCGAAGTCGACCTGGGCACCCTCGACGGCGGCCGCGAGGATGCTGCGCGGGGCCGGGTAGGGGGCGCCGTTGGTCTGCTTGCGGAGGCTGGCCGGGAAGGCGGGGAGGTTCGCCGCGAACTTCGGGTGGGCGGGGGTGCCGCCGGGGATGCGGTAGCCCGGCCTGTCCCAGGGCTGCCGGGACTCGGGGTTGGCGTCGATGAACGCGCGGGCCTTGGCGAGGAGTTCGTCCTGTGTGGTGGCCACGTCGTCGACCAGGCCGTTCTGCAGGGCGCGCTGCGGGGCGTACTGGGTGCCCTGGAGCAGGACCTTCAGGAGGGCGTCGGCGATGCCCAGGAGGCGTACCGTGCGGACGACTCCGCCGCCGCCGGGGAGCAGGCCGAGCGTGACCTCGGGGCAGCCGATCTTGGAGCCGGGCGCGTCGAGGGCGATGCGGTGGTGGCAGGCGAGGGCGATCTCGTAACCGCCGCCCAGGGCGGCGCCGTTGATCGCGGCGACGACCGGCTTGCCCAGGGTCTCGATGCGGCGCAGGTCGCGCTTGATGGCGAGGCCGCCGTCGAAGAGGTCCTGCGCGGTCTCGGGTGTGACCCGGATGAGGTCGCGCAGGTCGCCGCCCGCGAAGAAGGTCTTCTTGGCGGAGGTGATGATGACACCGCGGACGGTGTCCTTCTCGGCCTCCAGTCGGTCGGTGATCACCGCGAGGGAATCGCGGAACGCCTGGTTCATGGTGTTCGCCGACTGGTTCGGGTCGTCGATGACGAGGGTGACGACGCCCGTGCGGTCCTGTTCCCAGCGGATGGTCGTGGACTGAGTGCTCATGTGGAAGTGCTCCGTGTGATCCGTCGTATCCGTGGGAGAGGTCAGATGCGTTCGACGATGGTGGCGATGCCCATGCCGCCGCCGACACAGAGGGTCGCGAGGCCGTACCGCTTGTCCTGGCGTTCCAGTTCGTCGATCAGGCTGCCCAGGATCATGGCGCCGGTGGCGCCGAGCGGGTGGCCGAGCGCGATCGCGCCGCCGTTGACGTTGACCTTGTCGAGCGAGAGGCCCATGTCCTGGACGAAGCGCAGGACGACCGCCGCGAAGGCCTCGTTGATCTCGACGAGGTCGATGTCGTCGATGGTCAGACCGGCCTTGGCGAGGGCCTTGCGGGTGGCGGGGGCGGGGCCGGTGAGCATGATGGTGGGCTCGGAGCCGGAGACGGCCGCGGAGACGATCCGCGCGCGCGGGGTGAGACCGTAGCGCTCGCCGACCTCCCGGGAGCCGATCGCGACGAGCGAGGCGCCGTCCACGATGCCGGAGGAGTTGCCCGCGTGGTGGACGTGGTCGATCTTCTCGACCCAGTGGTACTTCTGCAGGGCCACGGCGTCGAAGCCGCCGAGCTCCCCGATGTCCGCGAAGGAGGGCTTGAGTTTGGCAAGGGAGTCGGCGGTGGTGCCCGGTCGCAGGTGCTCGTCGTGGTCGAGGACGACCAGGCCCGCGCGGTCCCTCACCGGAACGACGGAGCGGCCGAAGCGGCCCTCCTTCCAGGCCGTGGCCGCGCGCTCCTGTGAGAGGGCCGCGTACTCGTCGACGTCCCGGCGGGTGAATCCCCCGATGGTGGCGATCAGGTCGGCGCCGATGCCCTGCGGCACGAAGTTGACGGCCAGGTTGGTCATCGGGTCGTTGAACCAGGCGCCGCCGTCGGAGGCCATCGGCACCCGGGACATCGACTCGACGCCGCCCGCGAGGACCAGGTCCTCCCAGCCCGAACGCACCTTGGCGGCGGCCAGGTTGACCGCTTCCAGGCCCGACGCACAGAAGCGGTTCTCCTGGACGCCGGCGACGGTGTCCGGCAGTCCGGCGGCGATGGCCGCAGTGCGGGCGATGTCGGAGCCCTGGTCGCCCACGGGGCTGACGACGCCGAGCACGATGTCGTCGACCGCGGCCGGGTCCAGGTCCGGGAAGCGGTCGCGGATCTCGTGGATGAGTCCCACGACCAGGTCGATGGGCTTGGTGCCGTGCAGGGCGCCGTTCGCCTTGCCGCGGCCGCGCGGGGTGCGGATCGCGTCGTACACGTACGCTTCGGTGCTCACGAGGAGGCCTTTCGGGGAGGGTCAGCTCAGGAGGGAACGGCCGATGATCTCCTTCATGATCTCGGTCGTCCCCCCGTAGATGGTCTGGATGCGGCCGTCGGTGAAGGCACGGGCAACGGGATGTTCGCTCATGTAGCCGTAACCACCGTGCAGTTGGAGACAGCGGTCGGCGACGCGTTTCTGCAGTTCGGTCGCCCACCACTTGGCCATGGACGCGTGGACGGCGTCCAGTTCCCCGACCGAGTGGTCCTCGACGCAGCGGTCGATGAACGTCCGCGTGACGGCGCACTCGGTGGCCATCTCGGCGATCTCGAACCGGATGTGCTGCTTGGTGGCGAGCGGGCGGCCGAAGGCCTCGCGTTCCTTGACGTACGCGGTGGTGATCTCCAGGAGGTGTTCGGCGGCGGCGACCGCGGCGACGGCGATGCTCAGGCGCTCCTGGGCGAGGTTGGTCACCAGGTGTCCGAAGGCGCCGTCGCGCTCACCGAGGATGTTCGCCTTGGGGACGCGTACGTCGTGGAAGAACAACTCGGCCGTGTCCTGGGCCTTCTGGCCGATCTTGTCGAGGTTGCGGCCGCGCTCGAAGCCCTCCGTGCCGCGCTCGACGACCAGCAACGACAGTCCGCGGGCTCCGCCCTCGGGGGTGGTCTTCGCGACGACGATCACCAGGTCGGCCAGGATCCCGTTGGAGATGAACGTCTTGGAGCCGTTCAGCAGCCAGTGGTCGCCCCGGTCCTCAGCATGGGTGCGGATGCCCTGGAGGTCGGAGCCCGCGCCGGGCTCGGTCATGGCGATGGCGGTGACGAGCGAGCCGTCGCAGAACCCGGGCAGCCAGCGGCGCTTCTGCTCCTCGGTGGCGAGACCGGTGAGGTACGGGCCGATGACGTCGTTGTGCAGGCCGAGGGCCAGGCCGGGAGTGCCCGCGCGGGTGAACTCCTCGGCCAGGACGGTGGCGTAACGGAAGTCGGTCGTGCCGCCGCCCCCGAACTCCTCGGGCACGGCGAGGCCGAGCAGGCCCTGCTTGCCGGCCGCGCGCCAGGCCTCACGGGAGACGATGCCGTCCTTCTCCCACTGCTCGTAGTACGGCAGGACCTCCCTGACCAGGAAGGCGCGCACGGTCTCGCGGAACGCGTCGTGCTCGGGCGCGAAGATCCGGCGTTTCATTCGGGGCCTCTCAGGAGATCGGGTACGTCCCAGTCGCGTGCCACGCCGGCGGTGTCGGCGCCGGGCCGGGCGGGCCCGGTGCGTACGGCGGTGGGGGTCGCGGAGAAGCGGGGGGCGGGCGCGGGCTGGGTGATGCCGCCGTGGTCGGTGAAGGTGCCGCGGGCGGCGAGGTGCGGGTGGTGCGGGGCCTCGCGCAGCGACAGGACGGGCGCCACGCACGCGTCGGTGCCCTCGAAGACGGCCGTCCACTCATCGCGGGTGCGGGACCTGAAGCGGGCCGTGACCGCCTCGCGCAGTTCGCCCCAGCGGGTCCAGTCCTTGCGGGCGTCGGTGAAGTCCGGCAGGCCTAGCAGGTCCAGGAACAGGTCGTAGAACTGCGGCTCCAGCGCGCCCACCGCCATGTACGTGCCGTCGGCGGTCTCGTAGGTGCCGTAGTACGGGCAGCCGCCGTCGAGGAGGTTGGCGCCGCGCCGGTCCTGCCAGCCACCGGCGGCGGTCATGCCGTGGAGCATCGCCGTGAGGTGGGAGGTGCCGTCGACGATGGCGGCGTCGACGACCTGGCCGGTGCCCGCCGCGCGCGCGTGGTGCAGGGCGGCGAGGACTCCGACGACGAGGTAGAGGGAGCCTCCCGCGTAGTCGCCCAGGAGGTTGGCGGGGACGGTGGGGGGACGGCCCGGTTCGCCGATCAGGCCGAGGGTGCCGGTGACGGCGATGTACGCGATGTCGTGCCCGGCGCGCGCGGCCAGCGGCCCGTCCTGGCCCCAGCCGGTCATCCGGCCGTAGACGAGGGCGGGGTTGCGCGCGTGGCACTGCTCGGGGCCGATCCCGAGGCGCTCGGCGACGCCGGGGCGGTTGCCCTCGATCAGGATGTCGGCGCGGGCGGCGAGGTCGAGCACGCGCGCGGGGCCGTCGGGGGCCTTGAGGTCGACGACCACCGACCGCTTGTTGCGGTTGGTGATGTCGTGGTCGGGGTCGATCGCGAGGGCGGTGCCGCCGGGGCGGCACACCTGGACGACATCGGCCCCCAGGTCGGCGAGGAGCATGCCCGCGAACGGGCCCGGCCCGATGCCGGCCAGCTCGATCACGCGTACGCCGGTGAGCGGGCCGTGCCCGGGCGTCCTTGCCGTTGTCATCCAGCCCCCATTGGCGTGACACAACTGATGTAACACCAGCGATGCTATGAACACGTTCCCGTGGACACAAGACCAGAACGAGCAAGCGCTTAGCCAATTATCGGCCGGTCATCGCCCACCGAACTCCGCCGCGTCCGGCGACCCGAGGGCGAACTCACACGCTTTCACCCATTTCGTCAGTGCGCTTTCGGGCACAGCCACCGTTCCACCTCCGGGCTCCTCGTCGGGCTCCGCACTTCTCACGCTAGCCTCGGCCACCGACAACGGCGCGATCCGTGGGACCCAGGAGTGTCATGAGCAGGATGAAAAAGTCGGAGCGTCTCTACGACCTCGTGCTCTTCGGGGCCACCAGTTTCGCCGGGACCCTCACCGCGGAGTACCTCGCCGCGCACGGACCGGACGGTCTGCGCTGGGCGATCGCCGGCCGCAGCGAGGACAAGCTCCGGGCCCTGCGCGAACGCCTGCCGGAGGGGTCGAACGTGGAGGTGCTCACGGCCGACGTGTCGGACCCGGCCTCGCTGCGCACGCTCGCCGGGCACGCGCGCGTGGTGGCCACCACCGTGGGCCCCTACCTGACGTACGGCGAGGAACTCGTCGCCGCCTGCGCGGACGCCGGGACGGACTATCTCGACCTCTCCGGGGAGCCGGAGTTCGTGGACCTGATGTACGTCCGGCACGACGCACGCGCGCGTGAGACGGGTGCACGGCTGGTGCACGCGTGCGGGTTCGACTCGATCCCGCACGACCTCGGGGCGTACTTCACGGTCCGGCAGCTGCCGGAGGGCGTGCCGCTGACCGTCGACGGGTTCGTGACCGCGGACGCCACGTTCTCCGGCGGAACGTTCGCCTCGGCGCTGAACCAGTTCGCGCGCGGCCGGCAGATGGTCGCCGCCGCCCGCGACCGCGGACGGCACGAGCCGCGCCTGGTGGGCCGACGCGCCACAGCTCCGACCGGAACCCCGCGCTACGCCCAGGAGGTCGGCGCCTGGGCCCTGCCGCTGCCGACCATCGACGCACAGATCGTCCGGCGCTCCGCGAAGGCCCTGGACCGCTACGGCCCCGACTTCCGCTACCGCCACTACGCGGCCGTACGACGGCTGCCCATGGCGGTGGGCGGGGTCGCGGCCGTGGGCGCCCTGTTCGCTGCGGCCCAACTGCCGCCTGCCCGGCGCTGGTTGTCCGACCGGGTCAAGCCGGGTGAGGGGCCGGGTCCCGAGAAGCGGGCGAAGAGCTGGTTCTCCGTGCGTTTCGTCGGCGAGGGCGGCGGCCGACGGGTGTTCACCGAGGTCACGGGCGGTGACCCGGGCTACGACGAGACGGCGAAGATGTTCGCCGAGTCCGCGCTGTCCCTTGCCTTCGACGACCTGCCGCCGACCTCCGGGCAGGTCACGACGGCGGTGGCGATGGGGGACGCGCTGATCGAGCGGCTGCGGCGGGCGGGGATCGTCTTCCGGGTGGCGGCGAGCCGGTGAGTCCGGCTCAGAGGGACCAGCCCGCCACCGTGTAGATCATCCCGGCGATCCAGCCGAGCCCTGCGAGCACGCCGAGGACCAGCGCGGCGGTCACCGCACGCTCGACGGGCCGGTTCGGGTCGGCGAGGGGCTTGGCGGCACGGTGGGTCATGCGGTGCGTCGTCATGCGGGACAGCCTGCCGAGCGCACCGGGGCCCGCACATCCGTACAGGTACTCAGACGACGTACTCAGTCCCCCTTGCCGGCTCCCGTCAGGACGTCGCCTCCCGCAGCGCCCGCCGGCACAGCGCGTCCGCCGCGCGGGTCGTCTCCGGGAGCCGGTAGGCCGGGGTGAGCGCGAGGGTGTGGGCGCAGGCGTTGTCGAGGCTCACACGGTGGCCGACGGAGACGAACACCGGCTTCACATCCTCGCGCGTGCGCAGGGCGCGGCCCACCTCGTCCGAGCCGGCGAGCAGCGGCGCCCACTCGCCGCGCCGGGCGCCGGGGTCGTCGTAGGAGAAAGTGAACGGGTTCTTGGCGACGCCGATCGTGGGCAGGCCGGTGAGCACGCCGAGGTGGCTCGCGAGGCCGAAGCGGCGGGGGTGGGCGAGGCCGTACCCGTCGCACACGACCAGGCCGGGGGGACACGGCAGCGCGGCGAGGGCGGCGAGCACCGTGGGGATCTCGCGGAAGGCGAGCAGGCCGGGGACGTACGGGAAGGAGATCCGCCCGACGGCGGTGGCCTCGGCGACGACGGCCAGGGACGACGCGTCCAGCACGACGGCCGCCGCCGCGACGACGTCCCGTTCGTCGTCGTAGGCCACGTCGACCCCGGTGACGTGCCCGGTGCCGGGCGGCGGACCCGGTTCGTCGAGGACCGTCCTCGCCTTCAACTCGTCCTGGACCGCGCGGGCCTGCTCCTCGGTCGCGGGCCAGCCCGCGGGGATGTCCACTGTCGTCATGGTGGGGACGAGCGTACGGCGGGGCGGCGTAGGCTCGCGATCATGTTCGTACTGGAGCTGACCCACACCGCCCCGCTCGATGCCGTGGACGCCGTGCTGCCGGCGCATGTCGCCTGGCTGGACGAGCAGTACGAGCGCGGCGTCTTCCTGGCGTCCGGGCGCAAGAACCCCCGCGACGGCGGGGTGATCATCGCCGTCGCGGAGGATCGTGCGCGCATCGAGGAGATCGCCGCGGGCGACCCGTTCGTCACGGCCGGGGTGTGCGCGTACCGCGTCACCGAGTTCGAGGCGACGAAGACGGCCCCGGCGCTGGAGCCTTACCGGGAGACCTCGGGCTGAGCGTCAGCTCTTGCCGCCCAGGGCGCGCTGGAGCCGGCTCTTGTTCATGTCCGAACGGCCCTTGACGCCCTTGCGCTTGGCCTCCTCGTAGAGCTGGTCGTAGGTCGGGCCCTGGGAGCCCTTGCCGGACCGCTGTCCGCCCCGCCTGCCCGAGGACATGTCCTCGGTCGAGGTGCGGCTGGCGGTCCTGGACTCGCCGGACCTGGCGCGTTCCTTGTTGACCGTCCGCGCCGCGACCTCCTCGGCCCGTCCGCTGCTCTCGCCGCGGTCCTGGGCGCTCTTCTTGATGTGCTCGTACTGGCGTTCGCGCTTGGAGTTCGAACCGGCCGGCATGGGGGACCACTCCTTTCGCCGTCGGCGGCCGGGTACCCCGCATCGCGCCACTCAGTTCTCCAGACGGGCCACCCGCCCCTTCTCCCCCGCGGCCCAGCAGCCGCCGTCGGCCGTGCAGTCCACGGTGTCGTAGGAGCCGGTGTCCACGGTCCGCCAGGTGCGGCCGCCGTCCGTGGTGAGGTCCGTGCCGGTGGGGCCGACCGCGAGGGCCGCGGTGCGGCTGTGCGGGAGCCAGGCGACGCCGGAGCGGTAGGCGGGCGGCGCGGAGGCGGCGGGCCGCCAGGTACGGCCGTCCGTCGTGCGGGCACCCGCCTGTGGGGAGGCCTGGCCCGGGTTGTAGTCACCGCCGACGGCGAGACCGTGCGCGCGGTCGCGGAAGGCGAGCGCGAAGACACCCTTGGCCGGGTCCCCCGCGGGGATCGGCGTGTCGAACGCCGTCCAGGTCAGGCCCCGGTCGGCGGAGTGCAGCACACGCGCGCGTGCGGCCCCGCCGGTGGCCAGCCAGACGTCCCGGGGCCCGGAACTGACCAGGCACTGCCCGCTCGCCGCGAAGCCCGCCTCACCGTCGAGCGCGGCCGGCATCCCGGTGTTCGGCAGCACCTTCCAGGAGCGGCCGCCGTCGGAGGTCGACAGGACGCGGAACTTTCCGTCCACCGGGTCGCTCATGGCCAGTCCGTGGCGGTGGTCGAAGAAGGTGAGGCAGTCGTAGAAGGCCTTGGCGTCGGTGTTGCGGAAGGACTCGGTCCAGGTCGCGCCGCCGTCTTCGGTGCGGTACACCCGGGACGCCTCGCCCTCCCCGATGGCCAGCACGACGGCCCGGCGCGCGTCGAAGGCCTCGATGTCCCGGAACTGGAGATCGACGGCACCGGGTGGCGAGACGTTCCGCCAGCTCGCCCCGCCGTCCGTGGTGCGCAGCACGGTGCCCTGGGTGCCGGCGAGCCAGGCGGTGTCCCGGCTGACGGCCGACAGACCCCGGAACCGTGCCGTGGGTGCGCCGCTGTCCTTGGGTTCCCAGTGCGGTGTACGGCTTTCCGGGCCATGTGCCTGGGCCGGTACGGCGGTCAGGGCGACCACCGCCGCCGCACAGGCCGCCCCCGCAACGATCCTCCGGCTCATCAGGCCCGTTCGTCTCTTGTCTCGCGTGTTCCCCAAACGCCTCATGGCGGGCGAAGCTAGTGCACGCTCCCTGCGCCGTCCAGATGCCCTCGGCCGCCCGCCGGGTCATGCGCAGGACGCCACACGTGTCCCTCCTGGCACGGGAGGAGGGTTGGATCACACCGGTGCATGAAGACGGTGACACAGGTCACTCGACTTTCGTGTACACGGATTGGCCCATTCCGTCGTCTCTTCCAGTGCCCGTCCCACCGGGAAGTCCCACCAGCCGTCACAAGGGAGCAAGGCGTTGTCCACCGTCATCGAGCAGCCCGTCCAGGCCCGTCTCGTCGCCGCGGCACCGCGGATGCCGAGTATTCCCGCCACACTGCACTACGACCGCTGTGATCCGTTCGCCGTCCGCATGACCTTCCCCGCCCCGGCCACCCTGGAGGGCGTCGAGGTCTGCTGGACCTTCAGCCGCGATCTGCTCAGCACCGGTCTGCACGAGCCCGAGGGCCACGGCGACGTCCGGGTGCGGCCGTACGGCTACGACCGCACCGTTCTTGAGTTCCACGCTCCCGAGGGCACCGCCGTCGTGCATGTCCGCACGGGCGAACTGCGCCGGTTCCTGGAGGCGACGAACGACCTCGTGCCGGCCGGCCTGGAGCACCTCCAGCTCGACCTCGACCACGACCTCGCGGAGCTGATGCGCGACGCCCTCTGAGGCGTTCGCAGGGCTTGCCGAGGCGCCCTGCGGTTTGTCCGACGCGTTTATCCGATGCATGGCGCTTCCCCCTGCGCTCCCGGCGGGACGACTCGGCAACAGCCGCCGGACACGCACCGGTCCTTCGACACCGACGCTGACGCCGAGGCGAAGCCGACGACACGGGTTGACGGCCCCCGGACCATGACCTCTCGGCGGACGGGAAGCCCCTCCCCCACCTGGCCGAGCCGCCACCGAGCCGCGCTCAGGCTCCCGCTGTGACCGAGGCGGTCGCCAGCGCCCCGCTCACCTCGTGCAGGACCATGCGCAGCACCGGAGACGCCTGTCCGCCGCGCTCGAGCAGTTCCTCGACGCGTGCCTGGTGATGCTCCCCGCGGGGCAGCAGGGTGCGCAGTCCGGCGGCGGCCGCGAGGGCGACGAGGACCGCGTCCCGTTCCGACGGTTGTCCGGCCGGCACCGGCCCGCGCAGGATCTGCCGCGCCTCCTCCTGCAGTGCCCGCACCGCGGCCGGCCGGCCCAGGTCGTGATCCACCGTGGGGAACAGCCCGAGGGCCCGCTTCTTGTGTGCCCGCAGATATCCCTCCGCGGTGAGCTGTTCGCGTACGGCGTCCAGGGTGATCCGGGACCGGAGCGTCACCCAGGTCCGCCACCGGTGCGGCCGGGACTCGCGGACCAGTTCGAGAAGTCCGTCCAGGACGGCGTCCCCGGTGTGCGCGTCCATGTCGACCGGGGTGGCGATGCCGTCATCGTCGAGCAGCAGACCGCGCCGGGCCAGTTCGGTGAGGGCACCGGCCCGGACCAGCTGGGGCACCTGGGCGGGACCGGTGAGCTCGGACTTCGAGGTGTCCCAGGCCAGCAGGTAGAGACGGGCCGGCAGGGAGAGCGAGCCGTCGGGCACGGGGGCTCCTTCGGGTGGTGGGGGGCGGCGCGGGCGGGACCCACGGGCGGGCTCCCGTTAATCCGTTGACACCCCTGCGGACGCCTCGTACGTTGTACAACGGTTCTGTTGTCGTCGATCGGAGAAGGACGTTGCTCGTCTGAGGTCCTGAGACACCGTGTCACACACCTGGAGTGTGTGCGCTGCGTGCGACCTCGGCATCCGAGCCGTCCCCGACGAGCAGGGCCTTTTGCTTTTTCGTGCCCCCGTCGTCCTCTCGTCTCCTGTCGGTCGCAGGTGTCTCGATACGCGTTTGCCCCTTCTCGCTTCGAGCAACCGCGGAGACTCGTATGTCTGCTTCCATCACCTGCACCTCTCTCGCTTTCTCCTGGCCCGACGGCACAACCGTCTTCGAGGACCTCGACGTCGCCTTCGGCCCCGGCCGGACCGGTCTCGTCGGCATCAACGGCTCAGGGAAATCAACCCTGTTGAAGCTCATCGCCGGTGAGCTCACCACCGCGGACGGCGCCGTGCGCGTCACGGGCGAGGTCGGATACCTCCCGCAGAACGTCACCCTGGACACCTCCCTGAAGGTCGACGAGACGCTCGGCATCGCCGCGCGGCGCGCCGCCCTGCACGCCATCGAGGCGGGTGACGTGGCCGAGGAGCACTTCGAGACGGTCGGCGACGACTGGGACGTGGAGGAGCGGGCCCTCGCCACCCTCGGTGAACTCGGCCTCGGGCACATCGGGTTGGACCGCACGATCGGCGAGGTCTCGGGCGGTGAGTCGGTGCTGCTGCGGCTGGCCGCACTGCTGCTGCGCCGCCCGGACGTCCTGCTGCTGGACGAGCCCACCAACAACCTCGACCTGTACGCCCGCAGGCGGCTGTACACAGCGGTCGCCGCCTGGCCGGGGATCATGGTCGTGGTCAGCCACGACCGCGAACTCCTCGACCTGGTCGACCAGATCGCCGATCTGCGCGCCGGTGAGGTCACCTGGTACGGCGGCAACTTCTCCGCCTACGAGGAGGCCCTGGCCGTCGAACAGGACGCCGCGGAGCGGATGGTGCGCGTCGCCGAGTCCGACTTCCGCAAACAGAAACGCGAACTGTCCGACGCCCAGGTCAAGTTGGCCCGCCGCAAGCGGTACGGCCAGAAGATGTTCGAGCAGAAGCGCGAACCGAAGATCGTCATGGGGGCCCGCAAGCGGTCGGCGCAGGAGTCGGCGGGCAAGCACCGCATCATGCACGAGGAGAGGCTCGCCGAGGCGAAGGACCGGCTCGACGAGGCGGTGGAGGCGGTACGGGACGACGACGAGATCCGCGTCGACCTGCCGTACACGGCCGTACCGCCGGGCCGTACGGTCCTCACCCTCATGGATCTGGAACTCGCGTACGGGGCACGGGTGGCGGGCGGCCTCGACCTGCGGGGCCCGGAGCGGGTCGCGCTGATCGGGCGCAACGGCGCGGGCAAGACGACGCTGCTGCGGACGATCGCCGGGGAGCTGGAGCCGGTGTCGGGCGAGGCGACCGCCCACGTCCCGCTCCGCTTCCTGCCCCAGCGGCTCGACGTCCTCGACGACGGGCTGTCGGTCGCGCAGAACGTGGCCCGGTTCGCGCCGGGCGCCACCAACAACCGGATCCGGGCCCGTCTCGCCCGCTTCCTGTTCCGGGGCGCCCGGGCCGACCAGCAGGCGTCCACACTGTCCGGCGGCGAACGCTTCCGGGCGGCGCTGGCCGCGCTGATGCTGGCCGAGCCGGCACCCCAGCTGCTCATGCTCGACGAGCCGACGAACAACCTCGACATGGCGAGCGTGCGGCAGCTGACCACGGCCCTGGAGTCCTACGAGGGCGCGCTGGTCGTGGCCAGTCACGACCTGCCGTTCCTGGAGTCGGTCGGCATCACGCGCTGGCTGATGCTGGACGGTGAGCTGCGGGAGGTCACTCCGGAGGACCTGGAGTTCCCCGCGTAGCGTCCACGACGGCCGCCAGATCGGTTCCCGCCCGGAGCAGCGCCACGCTCCGGGCGGCGATCCGGTCCAGCCGCTCCCGCAGGATGCGCCGGGTCACGTCCAGACCGTCACGGCTGTCCAGGGAACGCATGATCTCGCGCACGGCCGGGACGCCGTGGCCACTGGAGCGCAGGGCGGCCACGATGCGGGCGGCCCCGACGGCTTGCGGACCGTAGCGGCGCGCCCGGAGCGTGGTGACCCGTTCGGGGTGCAGGAGTCCTTCCTGTTCCCAGAACCGCAGGGTCGAGGACCGCACGCCGAGCGCTTCCGCGAGCTGCGTGATCGTCATGAAGTCGTCGCCGTCATGGCCACTCTCCTCGGCCCGGATCGCACGGAGTGCCTGCTGCGCGCGCAGTGCTTCCCCGCGCTCACGCGCGAGCCGGACGTGAACCTCCCCGACCGCGGCGGCCGCCGCCTCGACGGGCCCCGTCCGTAGCCTCGCGAGCAGCTGCCGGGCCTCGACGGGCCCGACGGCACCGGCAAGTCCCCGGTAGGCGCGCAGGGTCTTCACATGCGCGTGCGAGTAGCGGCGGTAGCCGTTGTCCGCGCGGTCGGCCGGCGGAAGGACGCCCGACCGCTCCAGATCGCGCACCTGCTGCACCGAGTATCCGGACTCCCTGGCGACGTCGACGGTGCGCATCGTTCGGCAAACCCCACAGAAGCACTTGAAGGTCACGCTTGAACCATGAGTATGGAACAGATCATCGCGACCGTACGGGGCTTCGACGGGGCACTCGTGGTCGTCCCGGCGCCCGGTGGGGACTCCCCCGAGATCGCGTGGGGCGACGCGTTCTTCTACTACGCCCCCGACGGCCGGATGCCGCGGCACACGCAGCCGTACGGGACCATCGTCACGAAGAACCACCCCGGCGACACCGCCTCCGACCTCGACCCCGCCGGCCGTTGGCGGGTCAACGTGCATGTGGGCCGTGCGGCGTTCGCGGACCTCGTGGAGCGGGACCACGACCTCGCGACGGCCGATGTGATGCTGCCGCACCCGGTCTACGGCACGCTCGGCTGGATCTGCGTCGTGAACCCCGGCGAGCGGACGGCCGGGACGGTCGTACGGCTGCTGCGCACGGCCCATGAGGCGGCACGCGCGCGTGCCGTGCGGCGGCGCTCGTGAGCCGTGCCGCGTCTCAGGAGGGCCACAGCCTGACGAGGGGGGTTTTGTCGACACGGACCGGCGCTGCATGATGGCTGACCGGCGCCCCTCACGGGGGCCACCCCCGTCCCGCCGATTCGGAGTCCCCTCGTGCCCAGCAAGAAGGCCCTCGTCCGCCGCCCCGGTCCGCGCCTCGCCGAAGGCCTGGTGACGCACGTCGAGCGGGAGAAGGTCGACGTCGATCTCGCGCTCGAACAGTGGGAGGCGTACGTCGAGGCCCTGCGCACGCACGGCTGGGAGACCGTCGAGGTGGACCCGGAGGACGACTGCCCGGACTCGGTGTTCGTCGAGGACACCGTGGTCATGTACAAGAACGTCGCCCTGATCGCCCGCTCCGGTGCCGAGTCCCGGCGCGCGGAGACCATCGGCGTCGAGGAGGCCGTGGCACGGCTCGGCTGCTCGGTGAACTGGATCTGGGAGCCGGGCACCCTGGACGGCGGTGACGTCCTGAAGGTCGGCGACACGATCTACGTCGGCCGCGGCGGGCGCACCAACGCGGCCGGCGTCCAGCAGCTGCGGGCCGCCTTCGAACCGCTCGGGGCCCGGGTCGTCGCCGTACCGGTGAGCAAGGTGCTGCACCTGAAGTCGGCGGTCACGGCGCTGCCCGACGGGACCGTCATCGGGCACATCCCCAAGGTGGACCGGCCCTCGCTCTTCCCGCGCTTCCTGTCCGTACCGGAGGAGGCGGGCTCCCACGTCGTCCTCCTCGGCGGCCCCGCACTCCTCATGGCCGCGAGCGCGCCGAGGACGGCGGAGCTGCTCACCGACCTCGGTCTCGAACCGGTCGTGGTGGACATCAGCGAGTTCGAGAAGCTCGAAGGCTGTGTGACGTGCCTCTCAGTACGGCTGCGGGAGCTGTACGCCTGAGCGGGCGAGTGCATCATCCCAACAGTTCCGACCTGCGGTTCCCGACACTCTTGTCATGCCCTCGGAACGCCACTGATCAGCAAGCTTTACGCTCCCCTTAACCTACGGTGGCGTAACCTACGGTTTCGTAGCCTACGATTCCGTAAGTTACCGGCACCGCTCGCCGCCGAACCCCGTACATGTCTGCCGCGTCCCCCTGGAGTACCTGTGACGATCACTTCCCCTCACCTCAGCAGCCCGTCCTCCGCCTGGACCGACGCCAGACTGCTGCACGCGCTGGAGGAAGTGGTCGAGCAGGAGCTCAACCGGCACCTGAAGGTCACCAAGGACTGGATGCCGCACGAGTACGTGCCGTGGAGCGACGGCCGCAACTTCCCCGGCTTCTTCGAGGACGGCGAGGCCTGGGAGAAGGGGCAGTCCAAGGTCACCGAGATCGGCCGGATCGCCCTGGTCGTGAACCTCCTCACCGAGGACAACCTCCCCAGCTACCACCACGAGATCGCCTCGCTCTTCGGCCGCGACGGCGCCTGGGGCACCTGGGTGCACCGCTGGACGGCCGAGGAGGGCCGCCACGGCATCGTGATGCGTGACTACCTGCTCGCCTCGCGCGCGGTGGATCCGGACAAGCTGGAGCAGTTCCGGATGGCCCACATGGGCGAGGGCTTCGAGTCGGACAACCGGCACTCGATGCTGCACTCGGTGGCCTACGTCTCCTTCCAGGAGCTCGCGACCCGCGTCTCGCACCGCAACACCGGCCACCAGTCCGGCGACCCGGTCTGCGACCGCATGCTGGCGCGCATCGCGACCGACGAGAACCTGCACATGGTCTTCTACCGCAACCTGCTGAAGGCGGCGTTCGAGCTCGCGCCCGACCTGACGATGCAGGCGGTGCGCGACGTGGTTGTGAACTTCCGGATGCCCGGCCACGGCATGCCCGGCTTCGAGCGGGCCGCCGCGCAGATGGCGATCGGTGAGATCTACAACATGCGCATCCACCACGACGACGTCATCCAGCCCGTCCTGCGCTTCCTGAAGGTCATGGAGATCGGCGGCCTGAGTCCCGAGGGTCTCCAGGCCCAGGAGGAACTCGGCCTGTACATGAGCGGCCTGGACTCGGAGGCGTCGAAGTTCGACGAGAAGCTGGCCGCGCGCAAGGCGCGGATGGCGGCGCGCGCGGGAGCCTGACGCCGGCCGGTCGGACCCCACCCGATATCCGGTGCGAGCCGCGGCTCGTCTGCGTCATCATGCGGCCATGCGCGAGAACAGCACGGCACAGCGAGCGGTCGGCTTCCTGCTGGGCCTGACCGACCCTGACGACGCCGTACGGGTACGGCGGCGGATCGGTGCGCCGTCGCGGGGCGCCGCCGAACACGGGACCGCCCACGCCGTCCTGAGGATGACCCCGGTCCCGTCCTCCGTCCTGGTGTGGATCCTGGAGGAGGACGACCCGAAGCTGAACGCGGTCGTGTACGGGCACCCCTCCGCCGACCCCGGACTGCGGCGGGCGGTGCTGCGCGGCGTGCCGTTCGGGCCGGGCCGCACGGACACCCTGCCCGTGGACCGGGTCCTGCTCAAGCACGCGGACGAGCCGCCCCTGCCGCCGCACCTGGTGGCTCAGGGACTCGTCGGGGCGCTGCGGGCCGGAACCGCCATGGCCCCCGCCAGGGGCGCTGCGTCCATGGTGCTGGGACACCGCGACTGGCAGGCGGTCGCCGAGGCCGACCGGGAGCGGCCGCTGCCCGGTTACGCCCGCTGGGCCCTGTCCGTGCGCCCGGACTGCCCTCCCGCGCTGCGCGCCCGGTTCGGCAGCCACCCCAAGTTCACCCACCGCCTGCGCCAGGCGGGAGTCCTGGCCGGCCCCGGTGCGTACGCGACCGGACACGGGCCCGCCGCCCACGTGCTGAAGGTGCTGTCCCTGGGCCATGTGATGTTCCCCGCGCGCGTACGCGACGCCGAGGACGCACTGCGGCCCCTCGTGCGCGACCACCTGGGCGGCCACGAGGAAGCGTGGGCGGTGCTGGCGCAGCTCCTCGACACGTTCCACGGAACGGCGCCGGAGCTGATCATGACGGCCGGCGCGATCGCCTGATCTGCCGGGAGGGGGCGGGGCGGCTGGATTCGAACCAGCGTGTTCTGGTTTTGGAGACCGGTGCGCCTGCCTCTGCGCTACGACCCCGCCCTTGGTCCCCGAGCGTAATGCGTTGGCCCGTTGTCAGTGGCCGCTGCTACCAATGAGGCTCGGGGGAGATTCGGTACGGGGGGCTCGGCATGGCGTACGGAGAGCGGGGGCGGCGTGTCCCGGTGGTCGACCTGGCCGACCGCAGGGCGCTGGAGCTTTACCGTCCGGCGGACTCGGCGGTGGTCGAGGAAGCGCGGCGCCTGAAGGAGGCCGCACTGCTGGACTTCGGGCTGACCGAGTCGGCCGTGGCGTCCTGGCTGTACGCCAAGTGCCGTCACCAGATCCCGACGACGGCGATCGACACGGCGGCCGTGGTCGCCTCCGGCGACGGCACCTGCCTGCTGCTCTACAACCCCGGCTTCTTCGCCGCTCTCGGCCTGGCCGGTGTGAAGTTCGTGCTGTTCCACGAGGCACGGCATCTTGTGCAGCGGCATCTGTTCGCCGACGCCGAGCAGCGCGCGGACCCGGTGTTCACGCTGGCCTGCGAGGTGTCCATCAACCACGTGGCGCTGGTCCGGCTCGGCCGGTCCGAGCTGCCCCTGCTCGACGGCCGCCCCACCGGTGTCGACCCTCGACGGGTCCACGACGCCTACGTCCTCGACCTGACGGAGCACGGTCTCGAACCGGTGCCGTACGAGACGTTCACCGAGACGGACCTGCGGGTGTACGGCGAGCTGAAGCGAATGCACGACCCGCCCGTCCCCGAGCGGCGGCTGTGCGTGCACCTGCGGGAGGGCGGCGTTCCGGCCGACCAGGAGACGGTCGACGCGCTCGCCTCCTCGGCGCTGCTCAACTCGCTGCTCGCGGCCCGGCGCGGGCACACGGGCGCGGAGCGGGAGCTGCTCGACCTGATGGGCCGCACCGACGACGGCGACACCCGGGCCGCCCGGATCTGGGGCAGCCTCGGTGCCGGCGTGCTGCGCGGCGAGACCACGCGCACGCGTGCGGTCGACTGGTGGCAGCGCTGGCTGGTCGACGTGCTCGGCTCCAGGCTGAGCGACGGCGAGCGCCTGGTGTACCCGAAGAAGCGGGGCGCGCTGCTCGCCGCCCTGGGCCAGGACCCGATGCTCTCGCGGCGCGGCCCGGTGCGGGAGAAGGTGCTCGTCGTCGCGTACGACACCTCGGGTTCCATGCCGGACCACGTCGTCGAGTGGCTCACCAGGCTCGTGGGGCGGATCGACGGGGTCGAGGCGCACTGGCTCTCCTTCGACGCCGAGGTGATGCCGTTCAGGCCCGGCGAGCGGGTTTACGGCGGTGGCGGCACGAGCTTCCAGGCGGTCGCCGACTATGTGGAGGGCCGCACGGAGGTCGCCGGGCGCCGCTTCGACGTCACCCCGGACGCCGTGGTGATGCTCACCGACGGATACGCCCCGCCCATCACGCCCGCCGAGCCGGAGAAATGGATCTGGCTGATCACGCAGGGCGGCGACGACTGGCCGGACACGCACACCCCGGCGATGGACTGCCATCGCGTCACCACAGGATCACGGTAATGACGACGGAAACAGAGCAGTCGACGACCTCGCGCCTGGAGTCCTTCATCGACGCGATGATCGACATGGGGCAGACGGGGCAGATCTTCGGCGAGCACGGCATCGGCAAGACGGCGACGTTCTTCTCTCACGTCGCCCGGGCGTACCCGGACGCGACGCTGGTGTACGTCCCCGCGGCGAACCTCACGCCGGACGACCTGCTCGTCAACGCCCCGGTGCGTGACCCGCACTCCGGTGAACTGGTCCTGCGCCAGCTGGTGATGAGCCAGCTGAAACCGGGGCAGCCGTTCGTGCTGCTCATCGACGACTCCCTGCAGGCGGGCGCGACGATCCAGTCACAGCTGATGCAGATCGCCTGCAACTGGACGCTCGGGGAGCACGATCTGCGCGCCCTGGGCTGCGTCGGCGTCTTCCTCACGGACAACGAGTCGCTGGCGGAGACCTCGGCCCGGCGCAGCGACCTCGCGCTGCTCGACCGCATGGTGACGCTGCGGATCACGGCGAACGACACCTCGTGGCGTCGGCACCTGGCGGCCGAGTACCGCCCGTGGGACCTGCGTACGGCGTTCTCGCTGTGGGCATCGCTCTCCCCCGCCCTGCGCGAGCTGCTGTCCCCGCGCACCCTGGACCACGTCCTGGCGAACGCGCGGGAGGGGTTCCCGCTGCGCTGGGGCCTGCCGCTGGTCGACGGGGAGCGGCTGCGGCTGGCCGAGCCGGGGCCGGACGGCAGGCCCGGGCAGAACCGCACGGCCGAGATCCTGGACCGTGTCGCCGAGTCGCTCGGCGTGCCCAACCCCGCGACGGTTCCCGATCCGGTGCGGCAGGTGGTGCGGGCCGCGCTGCGGAACCGCTGGACGGTGCTGCTGCAGGGCCCGCCGGGCTGCGGCAAGACGGAGCTGGTGCGGGAGACGGTCCGGGCCGGGCTGGGCCGGGAGCCGCTGTACTTCTCGCTGCCGGTGACGAACGTCGAGGACCTGTGCGCGCCGATCCCGTCGGCGGACGGCACCCTCGACAACCTGCTGGCCGAGAAGTTCACGGGGCCGGAGCCCAAGGCGATCGTGTGGGACGAGTACAACCGGCCCAGGGACAAGGCCGCGTTCGCCAAGCTCATGGAGATCACCCAGGAGTGGTCGCTGGCCGGCCGGCGGATCGAGAACCTGCGGGCGCAGATCGCGGTGCAGAACCCGCCGTACCACCTGGGCCGCAAGATGCTGGTGGCGCGGAACAACATCGCGCAGGCGACCCGGTTCACGGCCTCGCTCCAGGTGGAGCCCGAGGACATACCGGCCAACGAGTGGCTGCTGGCCCGGTACGGCTCGGACGCCGAGACGGTCCTTGAGTGGTGGAAGCACGACATCGACGACGACGGGCGCGCCTGGATCACCAAGCGCACGCTGGAGCGGCTGATCAAGCTGCACCGGCGCGGGTTGCCGCTGGAGATGGGCACGGTCTATCTCGGTGACGGCGAGTACGCGCCCGTGCCGCTGACCGGGCTGCTCGACCGCTTCCGGGGTCGCCCGGTCACCGGTCTGCGCGAGCTCGCGCGCGACGTCGGCGCCTGGGAGGCCCGGCTGCGCCGCGCCGCCGGTCACTCCTCGGAGGGCGGTGACGACAGCGACGTCGTGCACCAGGTCCTCGCCAACGCGGAGCTGTCCCAGCTCCGGAAGCACCGCGCGGCCGTGACCCGCCTGGTGGCCCTGCTGCCGGCGAAGCTGCGGGCGACGTACCTGGTGGGCGCCTCGGAGCAGCAACAGCGGTTCTGGACAGAGGTGTTCATGGCGATGCGCCGGTGACACCGGCGGCTGCGCCACGGGCGTGCGGCGGGGCGCGGGAGGGGTTGGTGCCGGGCGCCCGGGCGGGCCCCCGGCCCCGGTGATGCCCGTCGCGGTCGAGGCAGCGGGCCCGGCACAGGCGGCCGCCCCGGCCACCACTGCGGCCCCTCGTCACCCGGCTCATCGGTCCGAGGCGGCGAAGGCGGTTGCAGTCGCGGTGTCGAAGAGGGGCCCCGGACCAGGGCCACGCCGGGAACCGGCTTGCGCGGATCAAGCAGGTCCGGGCCACAACGGGCCCGGCAGCGGGGCGAGTTGGGCGGCCGGCCGCGGCACGGCTTGCGGCACCCCCGCGAAGCCGCTCGCCGCTCCCGCGCCGTCCCCGCTCACCACTCAGCCTCCCGGTAGTCCTTCAGGAAGACCCCGGACACGGGATCGCCCGCCTCACCGCGCACGATCGGGTCGTACACCCGGGCCGCCCCGTCCACGACGTCCAGCGGCGTGCGGAACCCGGCGCGGGCCATGCGCTCCTTCTTCGGTGCCGGGTTCTCGTCGGTGATCCAGCCGGTGTCGACGGCGCACATGTGCACGCCCTGTTCGGCGAGTTCGGCGGCGCTCGTGCGGGTGAGCATGTTGAGGGCGGCCTTGGCCATGTTGGTGTGCGGATGCCCGGCCGTCTTGTTGCGGACGGCGAAACGGCCCTCGACGGCCGTGACGTTGACGACGTACCTGCGCGGGTACGGGGAGGCGAGCAGCAGGGGCAGCAGACGGTCGCAGAGCAACGCCGGGGCGAGCGCGTTGACGAGCTGGGTCTCCAGGACCTCGGCCGGGTCGAGCGCGCCCAGCCGGGCCGACCAGGAGTTCTCCGGGGACGGATCGGGCAGCAGCCCGGCCTCGTCGGCCTCGCGCAGTGCGACGGGCAGCGATGCGGCGCCGCTCTCCAGCATCCGCGTCGGGGTGAAGCCCGGTGCCACCCGCACCCCCTCGGGCAGCGCGTCCCGCTCACCGGCGGCGAGCAGGGCGTACGACTCGGGCGGCCTGCGTACCGTCTGCGCCGCGTTGTTGACGAGGATGTCCAGCGGGTCGCCCTCCCGGCGCAGCTCCTCGCACAGGCCGAGCACCTGGCGCGGGTCGCGCAGGTCGACCGCGACGACGGTCAGCCGGTCGAGCCATTCCCCGCTGCCCGGCTCCGTCTCGAACCGGCGCACGGTGTCGTGCGGGAAACGGCTGGTCACCAGCAGCTGCGCGCCGTCCCGGAGCATCATGAGGGCCAGTTGGAAGCCGATCTTCACCCGGCCGCCGGTGAGCAGCACACGGCGCCCCGCGAGGTCCGTGGAGAGAGCCCGGCGGGCCGTGTTGTCGGCGGCGCACCGCGGACAGAGCCGGTGGTAGAAGGCATCGACCTGTCGATAGGGCGACTTGCAGACATAGCAACTGCGCGGCTTGCGGTAGACGCCGACGTCGCCCGGCCCGACCAGCGGCGCGTCCTCACGGCGGTCGTGGGCGCCGGTCGCGGTGGCAGCCATCGCGCCGGCGTCGGCGGCGGTGGTCTCAGCGCCTCGGGTCTTGCGCCGCCGCAGCCGTCCGTCGCGGGCGAAGGACGCGGCGACCTGCTCGGCCCGCAGCCGCACGGGGTCGTCGACGGGCAGCTCGCGCAGCCTGCCGACCGTACGGTGGAAGGCCGCGAGCTCGTCCTCGCCGATCACGTCACCCATGCGTCCCCGCCCCGTTCATGCCCTGCCGCGGACCGGGTCGGATTCGAACCGACGTTCCCTTCATGCCATGAAGGTGCGCCTGCCTCTGCGCTACCGACCCCTGTGCCATGGGCCCCGGCCGGATTCGAACCGGCGTATCCGCCCTGAGAAGGCGGCGAGTCTGCCTCTGCTCCACAGGGCCCGGGACGCAGCCCGGGGACCGGATTCGAACCGACGTGTCTCGCCTGAGCAAGGCGGTGCGCCTGCCTCTGCGCTACGCCCGGGTGCGCTCCCGGATCCTAACCGCACTCCCGGCCGGCCGGCTCACCGGTTTCCGAGCCGTCTGAGTTCCAGCCGCTCCTTCTCCGACAGCCCGCCCCAGACTCCGAAGCGTTCGTCGTTGGACAGGGCGTACTCGAGGCAGGCCGGACGCATCTCGCACATGCCGCAGATGCGTTTCGCCTCCCGTACCGAACTGCCCGGCTCGGGGAAGAAGAAGTCGGCCCCCGTCTGCGCGCACAGTGCCTGCGTCTGCCAGGCCAGATCGGCCGGGGTGATCGTGTCGTTGTGCATGGCCGAGATCGTGCCGGGCCGCGAAAAACGTTCGATCAACGCCGGATCAACGCCGCCGTTCACAGCAGCCGGCCACCTCGATGGTCCTCCGCCCGGCGCACGGACGCACGGCGGCGCGCGGAGTCGGTCCGCCGGGCGAATGCCCGCGCCCCAGCGGGGACGGTCGCCGCCGTCACGGCTCGCGCTCCCCCTCTGACCGGCGTCCACGACACTCCCGCTTCCGCCTGACGCACCAGCACCTGCCCCCTGCGGTCACCGCGACTGCGTACCGGCCGGCAACCGCATTCCGGCGGCGATTGTCAGTGGGCGGTGCGAGACTCGGCAGTGCAGGCAACGGGACCCTTCGAAGGAGGGCAGAAATGCTCACCACCCGTTATGTCACCGGCGCTCCGAACTGGCTCGACATCGGCACCCCCGACATCGACGGCGCCACTTCCTTCTACGGCGGGCTGTTCGGCTGGGAGTTCCAGCCGGGCCCGCCCGAGGCCGGCGGTTACGGCTTCTTCCAGCTCGCCGGCAAGACGGCCGCGGGCGGCATGCAGACCACCCCGGACCAGGGCCCACCGTCCTGGACCGTGTACTTCCTGACCTCGGACGCGGACGCCACCGCGAAGGCCGCCGAGCAGGCGCACGGCTCCGTGCTGATGCAGCCCATGGACGTGCTGGACGCGGGCCGCATGGCGATCCTCGCAGACAAGGCGGGGGTGCCCTTCGGTATCTGGCAGCCCGGGCGCACCAAGGGGCTCGACGTCACCCAGGAGCCGGGCTCGCTGTGCTGGGTCGAGCTGTACACGGCCGACCTGCCGATGGCCGCCTTCTTCTATCACGCGGCGCTGGGCATGGAGACCTACGGCGTGGACTTCCCCGGCGGCTCCTATACGACCGTGCTGCCGGGCGGGCAGGGCGAGGACGCCATGTTCGGCGGCATCGTCCCGCTGGCCGACGACCCACTGGAGGCGGAGAGCGGTCCGCACTGGCTGCCGTACTTCGAGGTCACCGACACGGACGCCGCGGTCGCGAAGGCGCAGGAACTGGGCGGCACGGTCCGGATGCCGGCAGTGGACGTACCGGGAGTCGGCCGAGTCGCCAAGCTGACCGACCCGTACGGCGCCCGTTTCGCCGTGATCAAGAGCGCGCCGCAGCAGAGCTGAGCGGACGGGGCAGGGGTCACGCCGAGGCGCGCCGCACCAACGTGGTCGGCAGCACCACAGCGTCCGGTGCGGCCCCTCCGCCCCTCGGGTCGAGCTCCCGCAGCAGCAGGCGGGCCATCAACCGGCCCATCTCCTCGATGTCCTGACGGACGGTCGTCAGGGGTGGATCGGTCTGCTCGGCGACCGGCATCATGTCGTCGAAGCCGATCACCGCCACGTCCTCGGGCACCCGGCGCCCCCGCTCGCGCAGCACGCGCAGGCCGCCGGACGCGGAGAGGTCGTTGGCGGCGAACACCGCGTCCACGTCCGGACGGCGGTCGAGCAGCTCCCGCATCGCGCGCTCCCCGCCGGCCGGGGTGAAGTCGCCCAGCACGACGAGGTCCGGGTCGGCGTCACCCATCACGTCCCTGTAGCCGTCGAGCCGGTCCACCGCGGAGGTCTGGTCGAGGGCGCCGGTGATGTGGGCGACGCGGGTGCGCCCGAGGCCGACCAGGTGGCGTACGGCCTCGCGGGCACCGCCGCGGTTGTCGCTGTCGACGTACACGACGTCCGTCGTCCCGTCGCTCCAGCCGGGGCGCCCGCCGAACACCGTGGGGACACCCGCCCGTTGGATCAGTCCGGGCAGCAGGTCGTCGAAGTGCAGCGAGAAGACGAGCGCGCCGTCGACGTGTCCTCCGGCGAGGTAGCGACCGACGCGGGCGTGGTCGTCACGGCCCTCGGTGAGCAGCAGCACCAGTTGGTTGTCGTGGGCCGTCAACTCCTTGCTGATTCCCCGGAGTTGCAGCCCGAAGAAGGGGTCGGCGAAGACCCGGGTCTCCGGCTCGGCGACGACGACCGCGATGGCGTCGTGGCGCCGGGTGACGAGGCTGCGGGCGGCCTGGTTGGGGACGTAACCGAGCTCCTCGACGGCCCTGCGCACCCGCTCGACGAGCGGCTCCCTGACCCCGTCCCCGCCGTTCACCACCCGGGACACGGTGGCCCGGGACACACCGGCCCGCGCGGCCACGGCCTCCAGAGTGGGACGCGGCGCTGTGTCGGTCACTTCGGGGCTCCTCATCCGCGGGGTGCGGATCAGGATAGCTCCGGCGCGCAGCGGGATGAGAGCGCTCTCGCCGTCGGCGGAGGAAGCGGAGGAGCGGAGGAGCGAAAGAAACGTGCGGCGGGCTATCCCGAACCCGGGCCCCTGGCGGGCGGGGGTTCCGCGGCCGCGAACCGATGTGCACGCGGGCCGGCAGGACTCGGGCGGACGAGCGCCCGGCCGGCACGTTCAGCTCTCGATGTCCTCGGCGGTGCGCCGCAGCCCTTGGCTTCGTAGGTGACAGCGGGGATCAGGCACACATTCCGTGAGGACGATCACCGGGATTCAAGGGCAGTGACGTAGCGTCGTCTGGGACCGTGGTGCGGTGTGACGAGCTTGTCA